>SPCN01000155.1 GCA_004525465.1 Chrysiogenales bacterium
GAAAAGGGCAGGCGGATGGGCAGCGGCACGAAACCACGGCTGCGCCGGAAAAAGTAAATCTCTTTATCGAAACTGCAGACAACCGAGTCGTCGGCAAAGGCGTGGATGGGCCGGTCGTGACTGAGTATACTATCGCTGAGTCCGGGCAGTTCCGCGGCCTTGTCCCGGAAAATGATCGGTTCGTCGCGACGGTTGGCACTGGTCATCACCAGCGGCTCGCCCATCTTTTCGATCAGCAGCCGGTGCAGCGGGGAGTAGGGCAGCATGAAGCCCAGGCGGTTCTGACCCGGGGCGATCCGGGCAACGAGCTGGTTTCCCGGCCGGGCAGCGAGCAGTACGATGGGCGCGGCCGGGCTGGTAAGTAATTCTTTTTCTTTTTGAGATATCAGGCAGTGTTGGCGGATCATTTCCAGGCTGGCCATGAGGGCGAAAGGCTTGCCGCTCCTTTGTTTTAAATACCGCAACCGGGCCATGGCCGCAGCGCTAGCCGCGCGGCAGGCGAGGTGAAAGCCGCCGACCCCTTTGACTGCCAGAACTTTATCGGCTCGCAGTATTTTCAGGGCCAGGGCCAGCGCATCACCTTTTCTTGCCCTGCCCTTGATCAGCAATTTCAGTTTGGGCCCGCAATGGGGACAGGAGACCGGCTGGGCGTGGTAGCGGCGGTCGGAGGGTGATTGGTATTCACGCCGGCAGTCTGGACACATTTTAAATCCCTTCATGGTGGTCTGCGGGCGGTCGTAAGGCAGATCCTCGATGATGGTGAAACGCGGGCCGCAGTCGGTACAGTTGGTGAAGGGGTAGGCGTGGCGGCGGTCGCCTGGATCGGCCATTTCTTTTTGACAGTTTCGGCAAAGGGCTATGTCTGGTGACACCAGGACATTTTTCTGCCCCCGGGCGTCGCTTTCCAGGATGGTGAACTCCACGGAATGCCGGACCGGGATGGCTTCGAAACGCAGGGTTTCGATGCGGCTCAGGGGCGGGGCCTGGCGGACGATGTGGCGGACGAACTCGCTCAGGCGGCCGCCCTCCACTTCCAGGGTCACACCGGCGCTGGTATTCCTGACGAACCCCTTCAGTCCAAATTTTTCAGCCGCGCGGTAGAGAAAAGGCCGGAAACCCACGCCCTGGACGATTCCTGAGAAGTGCAGGCGCAGGCGGCCGTCTTCCTTTATATCGGCCAGGCAGAGGTCCGGGGATGCGTTTCGGGTTTGCATTTGTTACCAAAGCGGTTATTATACCGCAAAAAGGCCCGGAGCGGAAATCGCAAAGAGTAGGGAACGCACATGTGCGTTCCCTACCAATTCAGGCTAGAAAAAACGTAGGGGCACGGCGCGCCGTGCCCAAAACAAAAGGAAAAAACATTTGTAGGGGCGTTCCGCTGGAACGCCCCTACGACTTGTCTTTGTTCGGGTCATTGGAATTTGGAACGTGGAATTTATTTTGGGATTTGGAATTTGTGATTTGAATTTTTTTTCTCACTCATCACGCATAACGCATTACGCCTCACGGCGAGAATCAGTATTTGGTTTTTTCAGATGCCACGAAATTTTCAGTCAGGTAGCGCCGCAGGTCTGTCGGCAGCGGCGAGGTCACGCGAATGCCATTGCCGGTGAAGGGGTGGGTGAACTCTATCGAATAGGCATGCAGGCCCAGGCGCGGCAGCTCCAGCTGCTTGCGATTGCCGTACAGGATGTCGCCCAGGACCGGGTTGCCGAAATGGGCCAGGTGCACGCGCAGCTGGTGGGTGCGGCCGGTGTGGGGCATCAGGCGCACGTAGGAAAAATTTTCGAAGGCGCGGATCACCGAAAAATCGGTGACCGCGTCGCGCCGGTCTTCGCGATCCTCGCCCACGACCTCGAAACGGGCGCGGTGCTTCAGGCTGCGCCCCAAGGGCAGGTCGATGGTGCCGTTGAGGAAGCGCAGTCTCCCTTTGACCAGGGCCAGGTAGGTTTTTTGCATCTCCCTTTCCTGGAACAGCTCCTGCATTCGTTCCAGCGCTTCCTCGCTCTTGGCCAGGATCAGTACCCCGGAGGTATCCTTGTCCAGCCGGTGCACGATGCCCGGGCGTTCCTGGTCGGCCATGGCGCTGATCTGCGGGTAGTGGAAGCGGAAAATGTCGAGCACGGTTTCCTGCTTTTCGCCGGCGCCGGGGTGAACGGTCAAGCCGCTCGGTTTGTCGATGACCAGCAGCCATTCGTCTTCGAAAAGTTTTTGCAGGGGGCGGGACGGTGAGTAAACGCTTTGCTCTTGACTGACGATCTCCACCACGATGCGGTCTCCGGGGAAGATATCCTGACTTTTCCTGAGCAGGACGGCGCCGTTCAAGGTGACCTGGCGGTTCTTGATCAATTTTTCTATGCGGCTGCGCGACAGGGACTGGAGGACGGCGGTCAGGTAATGATCGATCCTTTCCCAGTATTCTTTAACGCTGAACGTGAGTTTCTTTTTCACCTTTCTTTTTAAAGCCTTGCAGCAGGACCAGGGCGGTAATGAATCCGACGATGGAGATCAGTTGCGGCAGCGACAGGCTGGAAAACGGGCGCTCCATGCCGCCGAAGATATAACCCCGGTCGGGGTCGCCGCGGAAGTATTCGACCGCGAAGCGGATCAGGGAATAATTAAGCATGTATAAGGCGAAAACCTGCCCCTTGAATTTTCTTTTTCTGTACCATAGCAGCAGGAACAGGAAATTGCCCAGGTTGAGCACGGCCTCCATCAATTGGGTGGGATAGATGGGGATATGCAGCGGCACGCCGGTCAGGGCGTTGGCCTTCAAATTGCTGAACGTTACCGCCAGGTGCGAGTGGCCGGCGAAGCGGCCGAAACAGCAACCGGCGGCAAAGCAGCCCAGGCGTCCGAAAAAATGGCCCAGGGCCAGAGCCGGCCCGGCGATATCGCCCAGCTGGCGGTAGCTGAGCTTGTGGCGGCGGATGAACCAGACGGCGAAAACCGCTCCGAAGATCAGACCGCCGTAGAACGTTCCTCCCGAGGTCAGCAGGTATTTGATCTCCCCCGGGTATTTCAGGTAGTAATTCAAATTGGACAGCAGCAGCAGGATTTTGGCGCCAAGCAGGCTGAGCAGCATGACATAGAAAACGAAATCAGCGAAGACCTTCAGGTCGATGTTCTCTTTTTTTGCCAGGCGAAAACTGAGTAGTATGGCCAGCAGGACACCCAGCGCGAAAAGGAAACCGTAACTGGCGATGGTCAACGGCCCGGCCTCGATCAGGATGGGGTGCATTTTCCCCTCCACATCGACAGAGCCAGCAGCAGCACGCCGATGGTAATGCAGCTGTCGGCGACATTGAACGTCGGCCAGTGCTGGGATTTGATGTAGGCGTCGAGGAAATCGACCACGTAGCCCAGGCGCAGGCGGTCAATGACGTTTCCCAACGCTCCGCCCAGGATAAGGGCGTACGAGGTCAGTTCCAGCCGTGAACGGCTGTCGGCGCGCAGGAAAAAGAAAGAGACGACCAGCAGGGCCGCCAGGGCCAGGGCGGTGATGATGCCCGGTACCAGGCTGCCGTCATGGCCGGAAAAAAGGCCCCAGACAGCCCCGGAGTTGCGGACGTGCCAGAGGCGGAAACAGCCCTTGATCACATCCCTGACGGTATTCAGGGGTATGAACCTGATTACCAGCCATTTGCTTGCCTGGTCGACGGCGATGATGGCCAGTATGACCAAAAGGTATGATTTCTTTTTATGCAGATGCATGTGATTACTCCTTGACCACGGCGGCACAGCGCGGGCAGAGTTCGGGATTAACGGGGTCGACAACCGCCGCGGCGACCCGGTTCCAGCAGCGCGGGCATTTGCACCCCGTTGCTTTGCGCACCGTGATTTTTTCCTTTTTGCCCGCCTGCACTTTCAGGGCGGCAACGACCAGGATGGCCTTGAAAAGTTCACGGTTGGAGCGCAGCAGTTCTTCGTCGTCTGCCGCAGCCGTGATCTCGATATCGGCTTCCAGTGAATCGCCGATAAGTCTGGCGGCGCGGGCCGACTCGATCTCTTTCAGGATGCGGTCGCGGATCTCCATGATCTTTTCCCAGCGCGCCGCTTCCACGGCCTTGCCCAAGGTTGCGTCGATTTCCGGAAAGCGCTGCAGGTGGATGAACGGTTCCTTGCCGGGGTGGTCGGGAACGTGGCCCCAGGCTTCTTCGCAGGTAAAAGACAGGATGGGGGCCATGAGCAGCAGAGTTTCGCGCAGCAGGATGAAAACGGTTTGTTGGGCGGCCCGGCGTTCCGGGGCGTCGAGGCGGTTGCAGTATAGATTGTCTTTCTGGATGTTCAGGTAGAAGGCGCTCAGGTCCACGGTAAAAAAGTTGAACATGGCGTGAAAGATGGCATGGTATTCGAAGTCCTGGTAGGCCTGGAGCACCCGGGCCTTGATCTCCTGCAGGCGCTGCAGAATATACAGGTCAGTTTCGCCGAAGGCGGACCTGGCAAGCGGATCGAGTCCCGGTGTAAAATCAGCGAGCACGCCGAGCATGAAGCGCCAGGTGTTGCGGATTTTTCGGTAGCTTTCGCTGAGGCGCAGCAGGATCTCCGAGCTGAAGCGGACGTCTTCCTGGTAGTTGACCATGGCCGCCCACAGGCGCAGGATCTCGGCACCTTTGTCCTTGATGATGCTCTGCGGCTCTATGACGTTGCCCAACGATTTGTGCATGGCCCGCCCTTCCGCGTCGAGCACCCAGCCGTGGGTGATGACGGCGCGGTAGGGGGAAGCGTCCAGGGCGCTGATGCCCACCAGCAGGGAGGAATGGAACCAGCCGCGGTACTGGTCGCCGCCTTCCAGGTACATATCGGCCGGCCAGCGGTGGCCGGCCGAGCGCTGCAGGATGCCGTGCGACGAACCCGACTCGAACCAGACGTCGAGGATGTCTTTTCCTTTTTCAAATTCTTTGCCGCCGCACCCGGGACAGGCGGTTCCGGCGGGGATGAATTCGGCTGCCTCCTTTTGGTACCAGGAATTGGAGCCTTGGGCGGCGAAAGTTTTTTCCACGTTTTCTATGGCAGTGGGATCGAGCAGCGCTTCTCCGCAGTCCCTGCAGAAAAATGCCGGCAGGGGGACACCCCAGTCGCGCTGGCGCGAGATGCACCAGTCGGGCCGATTTTCGATCATGCTGGAAATGCGTTCTTCGCCCCAGGCCGGCAGCCAGGCTACTCCCTTGATGGCTTCCAGAGCGTTGGCGCGCAGGTCGGCCTGGTCCATGGCGATGAACCATTGGGCCGTGGCCCGGTAGATGACCGGTTTCTTGCAGCGCCAGCAGTGGGGGTAGGAATGTTCGATGGAGTTGGAGTGCAGCAGGCTGCCGTTTTGGCGCAGGTCCTCGACGATGCGTTCGTTGGCCTGGAAGACCTGCATGTCCTTATAGGGTCCGACGCTTTCGTCGAAGCGGCCGTCGGGGTTGACCGGCGAATAGATGTCGAGTTTGTGGGTTATGCCGGCGTGGTAATCGTCCTCGCCGTGGCCCGGCGCGGTGTGCACGCAGCCGGTGCCCTGGTCCAGCAGTACGTAGTTGGTGTTGATCAGCAGCGAGTCGCGGTCATAAAGAGGGTGGCGGGCTTTGTATCCGTTCAGTTCGCGGCCCTTGAATTCCTTGAGCTTGCTGAAGCTGTCGCCGTTCAGGGCGGCGATGGCCGGCAGCAGGGTCGAGGCGGCGATATACAGTTCGCCCTTCATTTCGAACAAAGCGTAATCAAAATCGGCGTGCAGGGCGATGGCCAGGTTGGCCGGGATGGTC
>SPCN01000037.1 GCA_004525465.1 Chrysiogenales bacterium
TCGCCAAGGGCTTGCTGCAAAAACTCGCCCGGGACCTTTACCCGGCTGCTCTGGATATCAACGATCTCGGCCAGTGCTTCCAGGCATTCGGGGCAACGGGAAAAATGGGACTCCAATTCCCCCCTTTTTTTGTCCACAAGCATTCCGTCAACATAAGCTGCCAGATCTTCGCCGGAAATATGGTCATTCATGGGCTTCCCCCTCCAACGCGTCCCGCACCCGGGTTCTGCTGAACCGGGTTCGCTTTTCCATCTCGGCCTTTATCTTTTGCAGGGTGCGGCCCAGAAATTTGTAAGCTGAGTGCAGTTCGAGCAGTTTGCCGACCTCCTTGATCCTCAACCCTTTAAAATAAACCAGCTGCACGGCCAGGCGCTCCTTATCGGAAAGAGCAGCCATGGCCCGCTGCAGGTCGCTCTCCAGCCGTACTCGTTGTTCCTGCCGTTCCCCGGCAGCCATTTCTTTTTCAGGGGTTGCCGTATCGGCCAGGAATTTCAGATAGTCAGGTTCGGCATCGATAGAAACCACACGGATTTTCTTCAAGCGGAAATCGCGGCCGTATTTGCTGCGCAGGAAATCCAGAGCCAGGCGCCGGGAGACCACTGTCAGCCAGGTGGAAAGCTTGGCCTGAAAAGCGAAACGTCGTAATCTTGCGAAGCGGTTCTCATGGAGTCTTTCGAGGATGTGCAGGTAGACGGCCATTTTTTCGTCGTAGTCGTCGGTATATTTAATGATGGCGCGGTAGATAAAATTAGAATACTGCAGGATGAATTTTTGCCAGGCTGCGGTATCACCGGTAAGCAGCGCCTGAAGCAACCTGGCATCGCCGTCGAAAAAATCTTTCATAAACCCGATTATAACCAAAAAAGAACGATGGTTGTCAAGCTCCCTGACATTTCTCTTGTCCCGGTCGCAATGGATAATTAGATTATTTGCCAAAATGGTCTGCATGCCGCGCCTCTTTATTCCCGCAGCAAAGTTAGACGGCAAATAATGGATCATTACCCGGCCGGAAAGAATTCCCGGTTGACTTTAATAGCTTTTTTTTTGATAATCAGTACAGAGCAAATCTTGCCGAGGAGACACCATGGAATACGCGGAGATCGGAATCATCGGCGGCAGCGGTTTTTACGACCTGGAAGGGCTGGAAAATGCTCATTCCGTCAGACTGAAGACACCGTTCGGAGCGCCATCGGAAAAACTCATGCTGGGCAAGCTGCAGGGCCGCTCGGTGGCTTTTTTGTCACGCCACGGCCTTGGCCATTACCTGAACCCTTCGGAAGTGAATTACCGGGCCAACCTGTATGCCATGAAAATGCTCAATGTGGAATACCTGTTTTCCATTACCGCAGTGGGATCGCTGAAAGAAGAACTGAAGCCGGGCGAAATAGTCATTCCCGACCAATACGTCGACCTGTCCTATAAAAGGGAAAAGACGTTCTTTGAGAACGGAGTGGTGGGCCATCTGCCGTTTGCCGATCCGACCTGCCTGCCCCTCGGCCGGCTGGCCTTGCGCCTGGCCAAGGAGGCGGGACTGGCCGCCCACCTGGGCGGAACCTATTGCAACATGGAGGGTCCGCAGTTTTCCAGCCGCGCCGAATCCCTGGCCTACCGCCAAATGGGTTATTCCCTGATCGGCATGACCCAGGCCGCGGAAGCCAAGCTGGCCCGGGAGCTGGAGATGTGCTTTCTGCCCCTGGCCATGGTCACCGACTATGACTGCTGGCACCAGAGCGAGGAATCGGTCACCGTGGAAATGGTCATCGCCAACCTGAACCGGGGCGTGGCCGATATGAAAAAACTCCTGCCCCTGATCATAGGGGAACTCCCGGAAAAAAGAGACTCCTGCCCGTGCGCCGGCGCCCTGGCCAACTCCATCATCACCGCTCCGCAAATGATCCCGGCAAAAACTTATAAAAAACTCGAACTTATCATCGGCAAATACATCAAATCCCGCATATGAGGAACCCATGTCCCAAGAACTGATCCTGGCCATCAATCCCGGCAACACATCCACCAAGGTAGCGGTCTACAAGGGCTTGACTCCGCTTTTTGTCGAGTCCATCAAGCACACGGACGAAGAATTGTCCCGCTTCCCCGACATCAACGCCCAAAAGGATTTCCGTGAAAACCTGATCAGGGAGTTCCTCCAGAAAAAGGGCGTCGACCCGGCTGAACTCCGCGTGGTGGCTGCCCGGGGCGGACTGCTCAAGCCCCTGGCCAGCGGCACCTATGTCGTCAACCAGGAGATGGTCGATGATCTCGTAGAAGCCCGCCAGGGATCGCACGCCTCCAACCTGGCAGCCCAGATCGGCTATTCCCTGGCCGCCAAACTCGGGATCACCTGCTACATCGTGGACCCGGTTTCCGTGGATGAAGCCGAACCATTGGCCCGTTATTCCGGCCACCCCCTGTTCCACCGGGTGATGCTAACCCACGCCCTGAATATGAAGGCCGTGGCCAAGCGCTTTTGCCGGGAAAAAGGATTGACTTACCAGCAGGTCACGCTGCTGGTCATCCATTTGGGCACGGGTAATTCCCTCTCCCTGCACAAGAACGGACGCATGATCGACGCCGTCAATCCTTCAGAAGAAGGGGCATTTTCGGCCGACCGCAGCGGCAGCTTGCCCATCCTGCAAGTGGCGCGGCACATATGCGACCAGAACCTGAAATACAAGGAATTTGAAAAGATGGTTTTCGGCAGCAGCGGCCTCTTCGCCTATCTCGGTTCCAAGGATTTTCTGAAAATTAAGGACAAGTACCTGGAGGGAGATGAGCGGACCGTGGAAGTTGTCCAGGCCATGGCTTACCAGGTGGCCAAGGAAACAGGAGCGCTGGCCACCGTGGTGGACGGCCGGATTGACGCCATCCTTATCACCGGCGGCATCGCTTTCAATGAATTTTTTAGCGAACTGATTCGCAAACGCGTCCAATTCATCGCCCCGGTGCATGTGTATGCGGGCGAAGACGAAATGCAAGCCCTGGCCGAAGGCGTAGCACGAGTGCTGAGCGGAGAAGAGCCGGCCCAAAACTATTAAACCATGGCAATGAATAAAAAAACAAGGTTGCAAATAATACTGAAAACAGAAAAGGGGAAAGCATGCCGTTTGACGACCGTCTGAACCCGACCTCGGCCGCCACTGAAAAACAAATAGCCGATCTGGAAAGAAAGATCGATGAATTGAAATCCAAATACATCCTTTTTTTCTCCGGCGAATTGAAAATGCCGCCTGAAAAGGAGCGCGAATACATTGAAAAGGCGGTAAGGAAGCTGATTTACGGCGGCGCCAAGACCGCCAAGATGGACATGATCATCCAGAACCTTGCTTCCCGCTTCAGTCTCTACAACAACCTGTGGCTCAAGAAACTCAATGAATTGGAATCCGGGACCAATGTAATCCAAAAGAAAAAGGCCTTCCAGACAATACCTCCACCCAAGCGCGATAAAGGGCATCGGGAAATTTCCCTGAACTTGAACGACGAAGACAGTTTTGAGCGCTTATATGAAGCTTACATGGAACTACTGCCCGTCAGCGGCAAAACATACCGGGAAAAAGACAATATCATAGACAGCATGAAAGCCAAAATGCTGACCCATAACCTGGTCGAAGCAAAGGTCAGTATAGCCGTTCAGAACGGCAAGCTGAGCATCAGGATCAAAAAATAAAACACAAAGCGGACGATATGTAGGGGATTGATTAATCAAGCCCCCTGCAACCTAATCAACCTTAAAATTTCAATGCTGATACAAATAGCGTTTGATCTTGCTGGTGGCGGTTTTCTGGAAAGGCTCCTTATGTTCGACAAAGCGCGTGAGCTGCGCAAAAGAGGAAAGCTGGGGGTTGATGGTATCTTTTAACCGCAACAGCAACTCGTCGATGTATTCCAGTTTCTGCTGCTGGCTCCTGCTTTTGGTTTCCTCGTCAATCAGGTCATAATCCAGGTAGACCCAGGCTTCCAGGCGGCCGTTATCTTCGATCACCAGGGATTCAGCCACATGCATGCAGGAATTGATCTTGTCCTCAATGGCTTCGGGATAGATATTCTCGCCATTGGCCATCAGGATCATGTTCTTGGAACGACCACTGATGTACAGGTTGTTAAATTTGTCGAAATGGCCCAGGTCGCCGGTATGAAGCCAACCTTCGGCATCCACAGTCTCCCTGGTGGCCTGGGGATTCTTGTAATACCCCTTCATGATATTGGCGCCGCGGGCATGAATTTCCCCGATACCGGTCCGCGGATCGGGATCCACGATCTTGATCTCTACGCCCGGGATGGGTTTACCGGTGGAGCCCACGGCAATGGTCTCGTCACCCTTGGGACCGCCGGCCAGCAGCGGCGCCGATTCGGTTAAGCCATAGCCGATCAGGTAAGGGAATCCCGATTTTTTAAGAAAGGTCTCGGCTTCGCGGTTGATGGCCGCACCGCCTATGGCCATGATTTCCAACTGGCCGCCGAAAAACTCGACCAGTTTGTCCCGGATCTTTCGATAAATTTTTATTTTCACGCCCGGAACTTTGGAAATGAGCTTGAGGACGAATTTCTTTTCGAAAGCGGCCAGAACCTTTTTTTTGTAGATCTTCTCCATGATCAAGGGCACGGCCGGAATGACCTTTGGTTTTTCCACCTTGCAGATCTTCTCCAGCACGCTGGGCGTCGGTGTTTTCCCGACATAAACGATCCGCGCTCCGTTCAGCAAAGGAAACAGGAATCCCAGAGTGAATTCATATGTGTGGGAAAGGGGCAAAATGGAAAGGAATGTCCATTCGGGATGAATTTCCAGCACATGGTTGGAAGTGGTCAGCACATTAGTGATGAAGTTTTTATGGGTAAGCATGACCGCTTTGGAATGCCCCGATGTCCCCGAAGTGTAAATGATGGAAGCGACATCGTCCTCACTGACCGCCGTGGACTTTAAACCCATGCGATCCGGGATCTGGCGGAAAAAACTCCGGGCTTTTTCTATGAATTGGGAAATGGGTTCAATAGGCAAAACGTCGGTTTCGGCACTGAAGTCATCGAGGGTGATTACGGTCTGCAGCTTGTGATCCTGGATACCCAGCACTTTTTCCATCTGTTTCTGGGTGGTAAACAGGATCTTGGCTTCCGAATCATTTATGATGTGGTGGATATCGCTTTCGGGGAAATCCGGCAATATAGGCACCACAATGGCCCCGATACGCATGGAAGCCAGGCAGGCAATGCCCCAATTGGGAGAATTTTCACCCAAAATGGCTATTTTATCCCCTTTTATCACATCTTGTTTCTTCAACATGGCCGCCATAGCGCTGACCGACCTGAAAAGATCGTTATAGGTCAGTGGCGGTTCCAGGGCCATGCTTAGGGCCGGACAGGCGCCGAACTTCTCGACGCTGGTCTCCAGCAGACAATTGATGGTATTTTCCTTTAAAATAATGTTTCGCGCCATGCCAATACTATAACCAAAAAAAATAAAATTTCAACTTTCCCCGCAAAACCTCACATCGCCCCTTCATAATAATTTTTTAGCAGGGATACTTGACATTATTTATTTTCTCTGTTAAATTACATTTTTCATCGAGGAGGTCCGTTATGAGTGTTGACATTGGTTCCAGCCAACAAAAATCCGAACCCAACGTTGTTCCCCTTTGTGATATCCTGCTTGTCTTGCTGATCATTTTTATGGTCATTACGCCGGTCATGCAGAAAGGAATCGATGTCAAACTCCCCGAAACCCAGCAGGCGGAAGAAGGCAGCGGCCCGCGGGGCACCAGCGCCATCGTATTGACCCTGGAAAGCGACCAGACAATCAAGATCAACCAGGACACAGTTGACTTCAATTTGCTGGAAAACACGCTGCGCGACTTGTACCAGACCCGCACCGATAAGACCATTTTTATCCGCGCCGATGAACGTCTCTACTATAAAGACGTGCTGCATATCATCGACATCGCCAAAGGCGCGGGCATTGAAGTCCTGGGGGTGATCCCGGAACGCTACAAGTCCGGCAATTAACTTTTTAAGTTAAAATTTATATTTTAAAAAAAAGATTTTTTCTGATATTGATTTAAATTTTTACGGCTTTCCCGGCCCCAGTTGAAAAATGTTCCCAAACGATGTAGAATAGATCTTTGGAGGTTTTAAAAACCATGAAACTCAAAGAAGAGAAAGAATTGCAAGCCATCACCGTAGAGTACGAAAAGGCGCTGCAGTTATTTCATAAAAAAAGCTTCGGCAAGGCCGGTGAGGCCTTTAAAAAAATCACTGAAACCTACAAGGATTCTGAATTTTACAGCATTCTGGAGATCCAGGCCCGGGCAAAAGTGTACCAGAGCATGGCCGGCGCCCAGACCCATCCCAAAACCGTTAAGCTGGAAAGCGCTCAGGATTATGTTTGGGAAGGCGTTTATCAGTTGAACGCAGGCGATATCGACAAAGCCCTGGAATTTTTTGCTCAAGCCGAAAAAGATAATTCCCGGGACGCATTCCTCTACTTCCTTATGGCTGCTGCCTACCTGAAAAAAGAAGATACGGCCAATACCCTGCGTTACGTGGGGAAATGCCTGAAAAAAGACGAACACTACAAAGTCATCATTTACAATGAACCAGATTTCGAACCCCTTTTGCAGGACCAGGATTTCCTGAACCTCGTCGAATGATCGCGGCCGTTGCCGATTGCAGCCAGTCCGCCAGCGATCGTTTCGCTTGCCGCGGCCGGGACCTGCGCTTTTGGCTAAACGTTTTTTTTCCGTTTTGCCGCTTTTTGTCCCTGCCCAAAGCCAGAGCGGATTTTGACCTTCTTTTTGTATTTGATACGGCAGTTTTTCCCATTTTCAACGAACAATCCGGCCAGGAACTGCGCCGCTGGCTGAAACTCAACAGCAAAACCACTGCCGGACTGTTCACCCCTGCGGGTAAGCCCTTTTTCATAGTCAGCCGATCTTATTTTAAAAATGAGGGCCTTGTCCTTGAACCAGGCATGATCAGAGCGCTGCGCGCAAAACCCCGGGCCGAATGTCTGGAATTCAAGAATCCCGTCACTTTTTGCAATCCGCTGCAGGAACCGCAAAAAATAGAAGCCGCTCTGATAGCCTGGCAAATTCGCCAACTGCAGAAGCGGGGAGTCTGTTTCGAAAACTACGGCAATTTTTACCTGGAAGGGCTCATGCCCATCGGCAGGAACTCCGTGATCGGTTCCGGGGTCACGATAAAGGGCGATTGCCGGATCGGCAAAAACGTAACAATCTGCGCCAATAGCTATATCGAAAATTCCCGCATCGGGGACGGCTGCATCATCCTGCCCGGATCGGTCATCCGCGATTCCCTTGTTGAAGCAGACGTGCAGCTCGGCCCCTATTGCCACCTGCGCAACGGTGTACAGATAAAAAAAGGAGCGAAGATCGGAAATTTCGTGGAAATGAAAAAAAGCGTCATGGGCCGTGGATCAAAAGCCATGCACTTGACCTATATCGGCGACGCCCGGGTCGGCAGGAAAGTCAATATCGGTGCCGGTACCATAACTTGCAACTACGACGGCGAAAAAAAGAATCCCACACAAATCGGCGACAACGTATTTATCGGCTCGGGCACCGAACTGGTGGCCCCACTTGCAATCCACAGCGACAGTTACATCGGAGCTGGCTCCACCATCACCGAAGATGTTCCCCGCCATGCCCTGGCCGTGGCTCGCCAGCGCCAAAAAAACATCCCCGGCTGGGTTTTGCGCAAAAGAAAAAAGAAAATCCCGCAAACCCCCTGAGTCACCCGTTCATAAAGGATCCCCTTCTGCAGCCTCCAGGTTGGTATGGGAAATGGCCGCGGCAATTTCCTTGATCTGCAGAATCGCTTCAAGGCTGAAACCCGATTTTTGATATAAAAAATAGATCTTGTTCGTCTCCAGAAGGTCGAGCGGCGTTGCCAGCACTCCACGCTGCTGCAGTTCAAAAAAATCAGCAGTGCCCGGGACCGGAGAAAAAACCGACAAATGCGGCACCAATCCCAGTCCCTTGATGAACGCCAGCGATTTTTCCATATCCTCCACGGTCTGTCCCGGATAGCCGAAGAGCAGATAGGCGCCCAACTGACCGCGACGATAACCGGCCCGTTCCAGGCAGTTGACCGCATTTTCCATTTGCTTCCTATTCACTTTGCCGTCACTGCGCCGTAAAATATCGGGCGCCAACGACTCGAAACTCAGGCGCAAAGTGGCAAAACCGGCTGCATGCAACACAAGCGCGCTTTCACGATCGATCTCACTGGCATGCAAGCCGTTGGGGGTGTGGAAGCGAGATCGGGTTTGCTTGTCCCTGGCCAAGCGGGAAAAAACCGGCAGAAAACGCTTTTTTTTATTGAGCAGCAGTGCATCATCGAAAATGATGAAATGTCGGCTGTTAAAAACCCGCCGCCGCTGTTCGATCTCGGATAGAATATCCTGGGGCCGTCGTTCCAGAAAAACTGGATTCAGGAGCCGGGAAGCGCAATAGCTGCAATGAAGGGGGCAGCCGCGTGATGTCAGCAAGGGGACATATTTCTGCGTTCCGGCCAGGTCAACGGCAGGCAAAGGGGATTCAATATTGTCAGCAAGGACCGAAGTATACGACACCCTTGCTCCCAAACCTTCCAGGAAGCGCAGTACGGCAGTTTCTCCGTATCCACTGACATAATGATCGGCCGGCAGGAGAGATTGCGTCTCCGTAGGCGCCAGGCTGGGTAAAACACCACCCAATACTATTTTGGCGCGGGGAAACCTTTGCTTGAGTAATTTCAGAGTGAATTGCAGTCCTTGCAGCCAATAGGTCATCAGCGATGTGACCAGGATCACATCCATCTCGGGAAAAGCGGCCATTTTGCTTTGAAAAAGTTCCAAAGGTATGCCGTAACGGGAATAATTTCGCGGCACATCCTGATAGATTTCGGGCTTTTCGACAAACTCGCGCGGATACTTGCCGCGGCCGTCGTCACGGCCGCGAATTTCCATTCCATCCTGAAAGCGGTCCAGAGCATCCAGCCAATAAATTTCGGCATCGCTGTGCCTGCGGACGTTCGCCGCCAGGTAATACAGCCCGAGCGGACGCAGCCACAAGTCATAAGCGCTGAAATCGTAGATGTAGGGATTGACGAAAAGGACCTTCATAGGCAGGCAGCGATCACCCTGGCAATTCCCCCATAATCACAAATGCAATTCGTCTCATGCAGCCCTGCCCTTTTCAGGAAAACGCGCACCGCCCGCAGTTGCCCCTGGCCGATTTCGAGGAGCAGGTACCCGCCGGACTGCAAATAACCAGGAGCTCCGGCAATGATCTTCTCCAGCGCTTCGGTTCCGGCAGGACCGGCTACCAGGGCGCCCCTGGGTTCAAAATCCCTGATGCCCGGAGGTAAAATATCCCAGTCTTTCTTGGAAAGATAGGGGGGATTGGCGACAATCATCTGAAACAGTTCGGGCTTTTTCGGGAAAAGATCGGCTTTGCGCGCCTTGACCCTTTTTTGCAGACCGAAGCGGGCGATGTTTTTTTTCAATACCCTCAGGGCCGGCGGGCTTATTTCCAAAGCCGTGACCGATACGCGCGATTTCAACGCCAAAACAATGGAAATGCAGCCGCTGCCGGCACCGATATCCAGTATCCGCGCCGGCTTTTTTCCAATGATGGCCAGGGCTTTTTCAACCAGCAGTTCGGTTTCAGGACGCGGAATCAAAACAGCTGGACTAACCATGAATTTTTCACCGAAAAATTCCTTTTCTTTTAGAATGTAAGCCAGAGGTTCATCGGCGAGCAAGCGCCTGAAATAACGCCTGAATTTTCGCAAACCGCCCCCATCACGAACGGATTGGTTTTTTTTTATCCAAAACTGGGTACGACTGATCGCGAAGGCTTTTTCGATTAAAATCTCGACCGCGTTTGACAATTCCCCGGTTTTCAATTGCTTCAGGTGAGCGGCAAAAAGTTCTGAGTAAAGCACTAGGCCAGAATGCTCTTGATTTTTTGCTCGATCAAGGCGCGTACATGACTTTCGCTCAACTCGGCCACCAGGTCATCCAGGTCGCCATCGATAATCAAACCAATATTGAAATTGCGCCCGTTGACGCGGTGGTCGGTCACCCGGCTCTGGGGAAAATTGTAGGTACGGATCTTTTCCGAGCGCTCGCCCGATCCCACCTGGGATTTTCGGCTCGAAGCGATGCTTTCATTTTGCTTGATTTTTTCGTGTTCGAACAATCGTGCTTTCAGGACCTTAAGGGCCTTATCCTTGTTTTTGTGCTGGGATTTTTCGTCCTGGCAGGTAACCACGATGCCGGTCGGAAAATGGGTGACGCGGATGGCCGATTCGGTCTTGTTCACGTGCTGTCCACCAGGGCCCGAAGCCGCGTAGGTGTCAATGCGGATATCCTTGGGATTGAAATCCACTTCCACGTCTTCGACCTCGGGCAGTACGGCAACGGTAACCGTTGAGGTGTGTATGCGGCCGCTGGCTTCAGTCGCCGGCACACGCTGCACGCGGTGCACACCGCTCTCGAATTTCAGGAACTTGTTCACTTCCGTGCCTTTGACATAGAGGATGACTTCCTTGATGCCGCCGATTCCTGAAATCGTTGTGGAAATAATCTCGGCCTGCCATTTTTTTCTTTCCGCTACCCGCGTATACATGCGCAGCAGATCGGCAGCAAAAAGCGACGCTTCGTCGCCACCGGCACCGGCGCGGATCTCCAGAAAAGCGTTGCGGCTGTCTTCACCGCGGTCTGAAACCATTAGGATCTCAACTTCCCCGATCAATACCTCTTTCTCCTGATTGATAATTGTCAGTTCTTCCTGAACCAGATCGGTCATTTCCTTTTCTTCAGCCGCAGTCAGCATGCTCTCGGCTTCGCGCAGGCGCCGCAGAAGTTTTTTCAATTGATGATACTTCCCTTCCAAGGGCCTGAGCAAGAACAATTCCTTGGAAAGCTCACGGAATTTTTTTTGCTGGTGGACGGTTTCGCTTACACTCAGCTCAGCGCTTATCAGTTCAAAGCGGGCATGGATCTTTTCAAGATAGGAGAATATCTTTTCACTGTTCCTTGTATCCATACTTCTTCTTGAATTTCTCTATCCTTCCCTCGGTATCGACATATTTCTGCTTGCCGGTAAAGAAAGGGTGGCAGGATGAACAGATCTCCACTTCGATCTTGGCCAGGGTGGAACGGGTTTTAAAAGTAGTGCCGCAGGCGCAGATAACAGTGCATTCCATATATTTTGGGTGAATATCTTTCTTCATACTTCCTCCGAAAAGAGATTTTAACATTATTCTGCCGAGCTTGTCAACTCCGCCCAAGCTCAAACCCGCTCTAAAAAAGTTGCTTTTATGCTTCTGTTGAATTATAATTTCCTGCTTAACAAAAGGAGCGTGAAATGAATTTCCAGGAAGAATTGACGGCTCTTATCGACAAGAAGGGAAATGTACAAATCAACCCCAAACGCCGCGACCTTATCAAGGCGGCCGTGAAGAACAGGGAGGTCCTGGTTAGCAAAAACGGAGCCCTGGCCACCTGGACGAGGATGGAATCAACAGGGCGCAGCCCCAAGGATACTTTGACGGTCAAGCGACCTGAAATCGACTGGGAAATTGACTGGGATTCCCCAAACAACCTGTCCCTGGCGCCGGAAACCTTCACCATGATCCTGGAAGATGTTCTGGCCCGGGTCGCGGCAAAAGAAAAATTGTACATCACTGACCGTGTCGTGGGTGCCGACAGCCGCTATGCCCTGCAGGTGCGCACCATCAGCGACAGCGCCGTCACCACGCTCTTTGCTGCAACCATGTTCCGTCCGCTGCCCAAGGACATCGCGCGCAGCATTTTTCACGGCAAGCCCTTCACCCTCGTCGCCCTGCCTGTCGACAAGCTTGACAAGCAAAAATACAGCGGCCTGCTGCGCAAGCTTCCCGACGGCAGCACCTCCGACATGGTGGTGGCCATGGATTTTGTCCACAACATCGGTGTGGTCATCGGCTCGGCCTACATGGGCAGCGTGAAAAAACTGATGTTTACCGTGATGAATTACCTGCTGCCCAAGGCAGGGATTTTGCCTTTGCATGCTTCGGCCAACGAAGGCCGTGAGGGAGCCATCGCCCTATTCCTCGGCCTCTCCGGAACCGGAAAGACCACCTTGTCCGCCGATGCGGAAAGGGCGCTGCTTGGCGACGACGAGCACGGCTGGGACAAGCATGGCATTGCCAACTTCGAATTCGGATGCTACGCCAAGCTGATCAACCTGAATCCGGCCAAGGAACCCCAGATCCATCATGCCATCACCCATGAGGCGCCCTATTTGAACCATGGCGCCATAGTGGAAAACGCCATGATGTATCCGGACGGAACATTCGACTTCAATGACTCGCGCCTGATAGAGAATTCACGCGGCTCCTACCTGCTCTCCTCACTGCCGAACATCAAGAAATCGTCCCGCGGCAAGCATCCCAAAACCATCATTTTTTTGACCGCCGACGCCAACGGCGTGTTGCCTCCCGTAGCCAAACTTGACCAGGACCAGGCCATGTTCTGGTTTCTGATGGGCTACACCTCCAAACTGGCTGGAACTGAAACCGGTATCGTTGAACCGCTTTCGACCTTTTCCCGCTTTTTCGGTCAACCGTTCATGCCGCGCAATCCCAATGACTACGCATCGCTGTTGGGCGCAAAGATCAAAAAACACCGCACCCAGGTCTATCTGGTCAACACCGGCTGGAGCGGCGGGCCCTACGGTGAAGGCAAGCGCATGGACATCAACATCACCCGGGCCATCATCCGGGCAGTTTTAAACGGAGAATTGGACCGGGCAGCTTATGTTGAGGACAAAACCTTTCACATCAATATTCCCACCACCTGTCCCGGTGTCCCGGCGGAGATCCTCCAGCCCAAGAACACATGGAAGGACCCGGAAGCCTTTGAGAACCGGGCCAAAAAACTGGCCGCTGAATTCAGCGCCCACTTCGACCGTGTCTACGGCAATAAAAATCTGCCCGAGGCTGTGGGCCGGCAGTGCCCGGGGAA
>SPCN01000081.1 GCA_004525465.1 Chrysiogenales bacterium
ATCCATATCGTGCTGGTCGAACCCAAGAACGCCGGCAACATTGGCTCGGTGGTCCGGGCCATGAAGAACATGGGCTTGTCCCGTCTGCACCTGGTCAATCCCGTCCCCTTCCGCGACGAGGTCGAACAGAGGAAAATGGGCTACCGCTCCCAGGAGATCATCGTCGCCGCCCGCGAATTCACCAGCCTTTCAGAAGCGCTGCAAGGCATCTCGCAGGTCTTCCTGGCCACAGCCAAAAAAGGCAAGTGGAAAAAGGATTTTCTGTCACCGGCCCAGGCCGCGGCGCGCATCGCCGCCGGTCCGGCTGAAAAGATCGCCCTGGTCTTCGGCCGCGAGGACAAGGGGGTGACCACCGACGAGAGCCAATCGGCCAACTACTTTATTCGCATCCCCATGGCCGGCACCTACCCGTCGCTCAACCTGTCCCAGGCGGTTATGGTGGTCACCTACGAACTGTACAAGGCGGTCCATGAAAGCGGCCAGGTGGACGGCCTGCCGCGCATGGCCGAAAAAAGAGCCTTTGAGCGGCTGACCGAAAACATCTGGAATCTGATGAAGAGTCTGGAATTGCGTGAACCGGAAAACGGTCTGTTCCACCGTTCGTTGAAGCGGGCCCTGAACCGCACCCGCTGGACCAACGCCGACGTGGCCGTATTCGACCGTTTTTGCAAGCAGATGCGCTGGTTTGCCGAGAAACGCTGCCGCCCCCCTCAAGAAGAGGATAAATAAGCCAATGAGATTTTTCAACACCATGACCCGCCGCCTGGAGGAATTTCGCGAGATCGAAAAAGGGAAGATCGGCCTCTATACCTGCGGCCCCACGGTCTACGATTACCCGCACATCGGCAATTACCGTTCCTACGTGTTCGAGGACCTGGTCAAACGCTTTTTCACTTTTTCCGGATACCGCGTCCGCCACGTGATGAACATCACCGATATCGACGACAAGACCATCCGCAAGGCCACTGAACTGGGATTGCCGCTGGCCGAGGTGACGCAAAAATTCATCGACGCCTTTCACCGCGACCTTGGTATATTGAACATCCTCCCCGCCGACGTCTACCCGCGCGCCACTGCGCACATCCCGGAAATGCTTGACCTGGTCTCGGTGCTGCTGGAAAAGGGTTTTGCCTACGAGAAAGACGGATCGGTTTATTTCAGCATCGAGCGCTTCAGGGATTACGGCCGTTTAGCCAATATCGACCGGGACAAGTTGCAATTGGGCGCCGCCATTGATACCGATGAGTACGAAAAGGAATCGATCCAGGACTTCGTTCTCTGGAAGGGTAAAAAGCCGGGAGAGCCGTCCTGGCCCGCTCCTTTCGGCGCGGGGCGCCCGGGCTGGCACATCGAATGCTCGGCCATGAGCATGAAGTACCTGGGTGCGCATTTCGATATCCACATGGGCGGTGTGGACAATATTTTTCCGCACCATGAAAACGAGATCGCCCAATCCGAATGCGCCAACGGCCAGACCTTCGTTAATTATTGGCTGCACTGCCAGCACCTGGTGGTGGACAACAAGAAAATGTCCAAATCCCTTGGCAATTTTTATACCCTGGATGACGTGCTGCAGCGCGGTTCTGACCCCATGGCCTTGCGCTACCTGCTCATCTCAACGCACTACCGGAAACTGCTTAATTTTACCTTTGCCAATCTGGAAATGGCCGGGCAGGCCTTGAACCGCATCAAGAATTTTGTTTTTTCCCTGAAAAACGTGAGCAATCCAGGCGAGGCGACTCCGGAGATTTCGGTTTTGCTGGCGTCCAACCAAAACGCTTTCGTGGGAAACATGGCCGATGATTTCAATGTTTCCGGCGCCCTGGGAGTATTTTTTGATTCAATCCACGAGATCAATCAAAAGATGGACGCTTTGAGTCAAAATGACGCCGCCAACATCTTAGCTTATATTGAGCGTTTGAACTCGGTTTTGGGGGTTCTGGATCAGGGCGACTCTACGCCCCTGGCCGCGGCCATCGAGGAAAAAATCGCTCAGCGCCAAGCAGCCAGGAAAAACAAGGATTTCGCCCGGGCCGACGCCATCCGCAGCGAATTGAAGGATCTGGGAATTGTGCTGCTCGATACTCCAACCGGAGTGAAGTGGAAAAAAGAATAACTTGTTTTCGGCCGCTTAGGCGGCAGTGTTACTTCTCAAAGGCGTTGCGGATATAGTTAACGATTCTCCTGAGTATAGAATCTTTTTTGCCCGCCCGCTGTTTGAGGATGATGGCTTCCTTGGTATTCTTGATGCGAAAGTTGATTTCGTTGTAAGCCGGGTTCAGTTTCTTGGTTTTTTCGTAGAACTCGAGCGCGAGCCTGTAATTTCCGGCCTTGAAATAATTTTCGGCGGCGTAAAAACAGGCATCGTCATAGTTGGGATCGCGCTTGAGGGCGTCGGAAAAATATTTTTCGGCGGCGTAAAAGTTCTTCCTGACCGTCAGGATGATGCCCAGATAAATCAGCAGGAAAATATTGCGCTTATTGAGCTTGTAGGCTTCATGGAATTTTTCCCCGGCAAGGAGGTAATTGTCCTTGCACAGCGCGTAGAGGCCCTGATTGTAAAAGAACTTGGCCAGCTGATCCTGGGAGAAAAGACTCATCTCAAATTTTTTGTTGGCGGCCTGGTAAATTTTCAGGATCTTGAGGAAGGCTTCGTGCAAACGCATGAATTCCTCTTTCAATATATCCTGGTTGATGATGATGCGCTGGAATTTGATCTGCAGGGTTTTTTCCAGGTATTTTTCGAGAATTTCAGGCAATGACGCCCCTTTGCCCAAATTAAAAAGACGCAAAAGTTCTTCTAAATATTCTGTGCTCTCCATGGGGGAAATTTTAACACAAATTACAATAAATTAAAATCTTTTTTCAAGAGGTGAAAAACTTCCATGGTATTGGCCCGGGTTTTGGCGAAAGGGCCGCTGCTGTCAATGGCGTAATTGGCCACTTTCAGTTTTTCCTTCAACGGGAATTGCGACTGGATGCGTTTTTCGGCATCGGGCCGTGCCAGCTTGTCGCGCCCCATGGCCCGCTGCAGTTGTTCGGCAACCGCTGTATAAACCACAATGATCTTTTCGAATTCATTGTAGATGCCCGATTCGAGCAGCAGGGCCGATTCGTAGATCAGAAAGTCGTAAATCCTGGTTTCGGCAATAGCGCGGATCTTGTTTTGGCGTTCCTCGCTGACCAGCGGGTGCACGATGGTATTGATGAAATTCCGCTTTTCGTGGTCTTCGAAAAGGATTTCACTGAATTTCTCCTTGTCAAGCCCCTTTTCCCGGTCGTAGATTTCAGGGCCGAACGCGGATATGATCTCCTGTAAAATGGGTGAATCCTTGCTGAAAATGATATTTTTGGCCAATTCGTCGGCGCGCATGGTGTAGCAACCCTGTTCTTCCAGAACTTTCAGCACAAATGTCTTGCCGCTGCAGAAACCACCGGTCAGGCCGATTGCGTGCATTTTTTTTCAGTTGAGGCTTACTTTTTCTTGTCCTTGATAAAATCAGAGAAATTAAAGATCGTATTCTGGTCGGTGACAATGGCCTGGATGCTGGGGGCCAGAAGCTTGACGTATTCGTACTGGATCAAGGCCGGGTTGTCGGCCAGGGCCTTGCCTTTCAGGCGCAGGGATTCGGCTTCGCCTTCGGCCTCGATGATCTTGCGCCTTTTTTCCAGTTCCTGCTTTTCCAAAACGTATTTCATGCGCTGGGCATCCTGCTGGGCGATCTGCTTGTTTTCGATGGCCTGCTGGAAATCCTTGGAGAACTGGACGTTGCGCAGCAGCACCTCGTCACAGATAATGAAACTCTTTTTAAATGAATCGCCCAGGCCTTTATTGATCTCGGACTGGATGCGCATACGCTTTCCCGAATAAACATCGAGCACCGGGTACTCCGATACGATCATGCGCACGGTCGAGCGCACCTGGGGGCGGATAATCTTGTTGACGAAATCGATGCCGATGCGGCGGTGCAGCTTGTCGAGGTTGTCGATATCGGGATGGTAACGAACAGAAATATCCAACAGTACGGTCTGTCCGTCCGAGGTCAATGCCTGCAGTGAATCGTCGCCCCTGATCTCGCCTTCCAGGGCCATGATGCTCATGGTGTAGGTCTTGGCCTTGACATCGTATACGGTGGGTTCTTCGACCAGCGGCACGAGGAAATAAAACCCTTCGTTGGGGGTGACGCGCAGATTGCCCGTGGCTTTGTTAAAAATCACCGCCCTTTCGCCGGGATCGACAATGACGTAGATCTTTAACATGAAAACCAGCAAGAATAAAACGATCACTCCTGCCAATATATATTTCCCGATATTTTTGGTCATGTCCCCTCCTTCTTTAAACACTTTTTTGATGTTTTCCATGAAAGTAGTGTAAGCAATTTAATTTTTTTTGTCAAGGAATGGCTGCCGGCGGTGGTTTCAGGCTTTCCTTGTTTTTTTTCAGGGAATATAATATTTGCGCTGTCAACTTTCCGGCTGTTAATTTCGTTATACTGGTTGCCTGAGCAAAATTGGAGGATGACAATGGTCAAAAGAATGTTGTTTGCGCTGCTGCTGGTTGTTATCGTTTTATTCAGCAACGGTTGCTTTAATGTAAGGATTGAACAGGATGTCGATTTCCCGGCCAGTCGCTTTGCCGAGGTTCACAAAAAGATGGCGGTCATGGAAAAGCACAACCCCGAGCGCCGCGGCAAGGTCGAGACAATGCAGGTGCTGGTTTATGACGGCCAGTCCCGGGAATTGGTGCAAGTCGCGGTCCCGGTGTGGCTGGTCGGAATGGCCAAGGATCATGCGCAAAAGAGCTCGCGGCGACAGCCGCAGGATGTGGCCGGCCGCTATATTGATTGTGACCTGTCCCAATTGGAAAATATTTCCCGTCTGGGACCGGGGCTGCTGGTCCAGGTGGAAGACAGGCGCGAAAACACCCATGTACTGGTTTGGCTGGAATGAAAAGGCAGATATGCTTGTATTGCCGAGGACTGCTGAAGGGCTGATGATAAAGCCCATGGCAAGAGTCGCGGCGGCGAATAAATATGACCTGGAGTTTGAGCAAAGCCTGGTGGTCAGGATCCAAAAGGGCGAAAGGGAAGCTTTTGCAGAGCTGGTCCGCCTTTACCAAAAAAAAATCTTCGTGGTTGCCTATGGATTTTTCCGCGACCGCGACGACGCCCTGGAAATCGTGCAGGAGACACTCATGAGGGTATATGAAAAAATCGGCTCTTACCAGCCGGAGCATTCGCTGCAAAGCTGGATTTACCGCTTGACCCGCAATTTGTGCGTGGACTATTACCGGAAATATGCAAAAAAAAGGAAGCTGGAAGACGGCTTCGAAAATGTTCCAGCCCGGCAATTGGCCAGCGCCGACAATTGCCAGGCCGCTTACGAGTCCCGGCAGCTCTCTGAAGCCATCGACCGGGTTGTGGCAAACTTGTCGTGGCGGCAAAAAGAGGTTTTTTCGCTCAAATACCGCCAGGGAATGAAACTGCGGCAGGTTGCCGAAATCATGGCGATTTCAATCGGCACCGTGAAAGCCCTGCATCACCGGGCCCTGAAGCGAATCAGGCTGGAAGTGGCGCCGGGCCCGGGAGGTGAATATGAAAGCATGTAATAAGATCCGGCCATTGCTGGAATGGCTGGCGGCGAACGAAATCGTGGATGATCAGCGGCACCTGGTTGAGGAGCATGTTCGTGTTTGCCCGGCCTGCCGGCGTGAATTGGCCGTTTGGCGGTCGCTGCTGGCCGCGGCCGTCGAACCTGCCGCCGCAACCGCTGCGGAATTGCAAGCCATCGATTGGGACGCGGTCAGTGCTGAAATTATGGCCGGCGTCGGTCCGCAACCCGCTCGCGCCCGGCGGCCGGCAGCGATATTTTCTCTGGCATTTCTGGCCGCCGCGGCCGCCTTGGTCGCAATTGTCGGCCTGGGTTTATTTTTATTGACGCGCGCCGGCAGTGTGACCTTGCCCCCGGACGGCAACAGCCGGTCAGCGGCGGCGGCTGTGACGCGGTTGCAGTCGGGCATGGCCCGGGGAGAAGTGATCTCCTATTTGCAGCAAAGCCAATTGATGCTTACCGATCTGCTCAATGATTGCTCCAGCGAAGAAGTAGCAACGCGGGAAATCGGTTTGTATTCAAGAAAAGCCAAGGAGTTGCTGTTGAAGAAGAAGTATTTTCAGCAGAATTTGCCCGCCGTGGAGTGGATCAAGGTGAAAAACGTCAGTGAACGGATCGACTGGCTGAATTATGAAATCCTGCAGTTGGAGGATCGGCAGCTTTGCCAGCAGATCTACCGCCTGCAGCGGATCATGGAAAATGAAAGATTGCTGCTGAAAATCCGCTTGCTGGAAAGAGATCTCTCTTACCAGCCCTATCAAGAGGTTTAAATGAAAAAGAAAATATTTTCCCTAATTCTGATGATCTGGCTTTTTTCAGGTGTTGCCGTTGCCCAGACCGGCAGCGATATCTTTGAAAAGGCCAAGACGCTGATTTTTGATAAACAATGGGCCGCGGCGCTGAAACAGTTGGATGAGGTCATCGGCAAACATGCGGACAGCCGTTATTACGCGGCGGCGCTTTTTTACCGCGGCAAATGCCAGGAAGAACTGGGAGCAAAAAAACAAGCCCTGGAGAGTTATGAGAAATTTGTCAAAATCTCAGCAAGCAGCAATCTGGCCGAAGAAGCGCAGATTTCCATCATTGATCTTGCTGCCGCACTCTATCGGGCCGGGGAGAAAAGTTACCTGCAGAAAATGCTGAAGCTTCTGGACCATGAAAACAAAGTAGTTTCGTATTATGCCGCCTTCAAACTGAGCTACCTGGCCGATCGCAAAAACGCCGCCCGGGCCTTGCCGGTGCTGCAAACCATTCTGGACAAGGAAAAGGACGAAGAACTGCGTGACCGGGCCAGGATCGCGGTCATGAGGATCGACCCGGCCCGGCTCAAGGGCATGGACCGTCAAGACAAAGGATTGGCGGGCCAATTCCTTAAGATTCGCGTTTTTAATAAAAAAAGTTCCCAAGAAGAGTTTTCATTGAATATTCCGCTGGCCTTGGCCGATCTGGCTTTGAAGTCCCTGGGCGCTGAACAAAAGCGGACACTGCAGAAAGAAGGCTATAACCTGGACAATATCCTGAATCAATTGATCGTTAAGGGCATGAAGATCGATATCAAGGATGAGGATAACGTAATTAAAATCTGGGTCGAATGAACCCATTTCAGGAGGATACATGAAAAGAATATTTGTTGGCTTGACTGTTTTATTGATCGGTTTTGTTATGGTGACCGGAATTTTTGCTGAAGCGGCCGATGATTACAAAGTCATCAAGAACGCCGTCAAAAGTCCGGAGTCTTCCCGAACGAGTCAGACAGGCGTGAAGTGGTTCAAGATCCTGGTGGTGGGCAAGGATGGGGATCATGAAAACGTGAAGATCACCCTGCCCGTTTCACTGGTGGAGATCATGATCAATGCCTGTCCGGAAAAGAGATTCAAGATCGACCATGGCTGCCAGATCGATATCCGCAAGGTCTGGAATGACCTGAAAGCGGCCGGGCCCCTGGCCCTGGTGGAAGTGGAAGACCATGGTGAGACCGTGAAAATCTGGTTCGAATAAACCGGGTTATCGCGGGCCCGGGCACGAACGGCGGAGACAAAAACCGAGCTTTTGTCTCCGGCCGTTTTTTCAGTTGCCGGGCTTGGATCGTTGCCATCTCTTTCCCGCCTTACCGGCGGCGTTGCGGCGGCCGTCGCAGCGCGACCGGAAAATAGTCCGAAACGGATGATTCCTTCTTGCCAGCCCGCCGGGGCTGTGCTACCATGTCTTCAGCCATATGAAGCTGATAAAACTCTCCTCAAACGATGGAGTGATGCTCCTGGTGGTCACATCCTGGGCATTGAATTTGTCGCTGGTCAAGGTTGCCCTGAGGGAAATCCCGCCTCTGCCCTACAACGGCATTCGCCTTCTGCTGGCATCCGCCGTTCTGCTCTTCTGGCTGTTGCTGCGCAGGGATAACCTGCGTTTCGACCGGCAGGATCTGCCCAAGCTCGTTTTGCTCTCTTTTTCAGGCCATGCCCTTTACCAGTTTTTGTTCATTTCCGGCATTCATATGACCACGGCCTCGAATACGGCGGTGATCTTCGGCGCCACGCCGATCATGATCTCCCTGCTCAGTTCCTTCTTCAAGCATGAAAAGATCAAACCGTTGGGCTGGCTGGGCATCGCTCTTGGTTTTACCGGGATCTACCTGGTCATCAGCGGCCGGGCCGGGGGCTTTTCGCTCACGCGCCAGACCTGGAAGGGAGATTTGCTGCTTTTTACGGCCGTGTTTTTCTGGGCGCACTATTCGGTTTCCGCCCGGCCCCTTTTAAAAAAATATTCGCCCCTGAAATTCACCGCCGTGACCATGGGGCTGGGCTCGCTGATGTTTTTCCCGTTTGCGGTTCTCCAGCTGCGAAAACTTCCGTTTGCCGCCATATCGCTTCGGGCCTGGATGTGCATGTTGTATTCGGGTGTGATCGCTTTGTCCCTGGCCCTGGTATTGTGGTTTTTTTCGGTACGCAAGGTGGGCAACAGCCAGACCGCCATCTATTCCAACCTGCAGCCGGTGCTGGCCGTTGTTTTTGCCCACCTGCTCATTCGCGAGACGATCACCCATACGTTGCTGTTGGGTACCTTAATCGTGGTTGTCGGCATCTATTTTACAAGGCGCGGCCGGGAAACAGCCGCCGGATAGCCGGAAGGGGAGCATGGATATGAAAAATCTGAAATGGCAAGTTTTTCTGTCTGCTGGACTGATATTGCTGACCTTCGGCCTGTATGTGGTTCACTTCCTGCTCTTCCGCGAT
>SPCN01000174.1 GCA_004525465.1 Chrysiogenales bacterium
GTGGATGCGGCGCTGAAGTCCATCAACAGCATCTCTGGCAACCTGGTCGTTATTTTGGGCGGAAAAGACAAGGGTTCCGATTTCTCCGTGCTCGAGCGGCCGCTGCGCGAAAGGGCACGACAGGTCCTGCTTATTGGCCAGGCGGCTCCCTTGCTTCGCGTGCAGTTGTCCGGACTGGGGGGACTGCTGGCCGATGTCGGCGACCTGGAAGAGGCGGTGGCAAAAGGGTACGGGCTGCTGAAGCATGGCGGCGGCGTGGTGCTGCTGGCCCCGGCCTGCGCCAGTTTCGACATGTTCAACAATTTTGAGCATCGTGGTGATGTTTTCAAGCAGGAAGTGCTGCGGCTGCAGCTGCAGGCAGGGGAAAATGGTTAAAGCCAGCGGCATCGACAGAACCTTGCTGACCGTTTCTCTGCTGCTGATCGCCATCGGCTTTCTGATGATATTCAGCACCACTCCGGTCATCGCCCGGGAAAAATTCGGCGACAGTTTTCATTTTTTCAACAAGCAGCTGGTTTTTCTGCTTTTAGGGCTGCTGGTTTTTGTATTCCTGATCCTGTTCAAAACACCGTTTTATTTGAACCAGCGACTGATCATGGCCATTATGGCCCTGGCCTTTACCGGCCTGTCATTGGTTTTCTTTTTTCAAAAGATCAACAATGCCAGCCGCTGGATCCGTTTCGGCGGCATGTCGATCCAACCATCTGAATTCGCCAAGATAGCTCTGGTGCTCTATCTGGCCATGATGCTGAGCCGCAAGGAAACCGATATCAACAATATCAGGCAGTTGGGTCTGATCCTGTTGCCGGTGATCTTTATGGAAGGATTGATCCTCAAAGAGCCGGATTTCGGTAATTTTGTGCTCATTGGCGCCATCACTTTGGTGATGCTGTTCGTGGCCGGTTTGCGTTTGAAATATTTCGCGGTTTTCTTCGTAGTGCTGATCCTGCTGCTGGCGCTGCTGGTCCAAAGCAGCCCCATGCGCCAGGAGCGCTTCAATAGTTTTTTAAATCCGGAAAGTTACGCGGCCACGCATGGATTTCAAGCCATGCAGTCGACATACGCTATTGGTTCGGGAGGACTTTTCGGCCAGGGGATAGGCAATTCCACTCAGAAACTTTTCTACCTGCCTTACGCATATTCGGATTTCATCTTTGCCATCATCGCTGAGGAAATGGGTTTTATAGGGGCGCTGGCGGTTATTGCTTTGTTTGTTCTTTATTACCTGCGCGGCATGGTCATCGCCAGGCAATCGGACACTCCCCATACCTACCTGCTGGTGACCGGCCTGGTATTTCTCATTGTTTTTCAGTCCATGATCAACATTTCGGTTGCGGTCGGCCTTTTTCCCACCAAGGGCATTCCCCTGCCGTTCATTTCCTCGGGGGGTACGTCCCTGCTGAGCAGCCTGATGATCACCGGCATCATTCTCAATGTATCGCGGCAGCGCAAAGTGGTGTTCGTCAATGATTGAAACAAGCCGGATCAAGAAAATCCACTTTACCGGAATCGGCGGCTCGGGCATGTCAGGGATTGCTCAAGTGCTGCACAACATGGGATTTCAGATCAGCGGCTCCGATATTTCCGAAAATGACACGGTGCGCCGCCTGCAGGCGCAAGGTATGCGCGTCGCTATCGGCCACGCCCCCGAAAATGTCGGCGGTGCGGAAGCCCTTGTCTATTCCAGCGCCATAACTGAGAATAACGTTGAAGTTCTTGAGGCCCTGAAAAATAAACTACCGGTAATTCCGCGGGCGGAAATGCTGGCCGAGCTGATGCGCATGAAGTTTGCCCTGGCCGTGGCCGGCACACACGGCAAAACCACGACCACGTCGATGATCGCCGCCATCCTGACCCAGGACCATCTCGATCCGACTTATGTGGTCGGCGGCCGGTTGAAAGTGGAAGGCAGCAGCGCCAAACTGGGATCTTCACGCTACCTGGTTGCCGAAGCCGATGAATCGGACGGCAGTTTTCTGAAACTCTTTCCCACCATTGCCGTGGTGACCAATATTGAAAACGACCATCTGGAATTCTATGGCAGGATGAAAAACCTTGTCCAGGCCTTCCGTCAATTCGCCGACAAGGTCCCCTTTTACGGAGCCCTGATACTGAACAGTGACTGCCCCAATATCAAAAAGATCATGCCCCTGATCCGCAAAAAGATCGTCACTTACGGCTTCAAGGCGCCGGCCGACCTGCGAGCGGTGAAAGTCAAAACAACTGGCTTCGCCTGCAGCTACGAACTGCTCATGCAGGGGCGCAGCCGGGGGCTCGTGCAATTGAATGTCGGCGGCCGGCACAACGTGGCCAATTCACTGGCCTCCATCGGCGCCGCTCTGGAAGTTGGCATTGACATGGAAACCATCAAGGCCAGCCTCGAGAAATTCACCCTGCCCGAACGTCGTTTCCAGTTGTTGTATTCCAGTCCGGCGCTCCTGGTCATTGACGATTACGCCCACCATCCCAGTGAGATCAGGGCCACCCTGCAGACCATGCGCGTCAGCAGCTGTCGCCGGGTAATTGCCGTATTCCAGCCGCATCGCTTCACCCGCCTGCAAATTCTGATGAAACAATTCACCAAGGCTTTCAGAAAAGCTGACCTGCTGGTCATTGCCAAGCTTTACGCTGCCAATCAAAATGAGATCGCCGGTGTGAGCGGCCAGACCCTGGCCGAAAATATCAGGAAAAGCGGCCAGGAAAATGTTTTCTATTTGGAAACATTTGCCCAGATCGGCGAATTTCTGAAAGACCGGCTGCAGGACGGCGATGGCGTGGCTTTTCTTTCAGCCGGGAACCTCACCCGGATGGCTCACGACTTTGCCGCGGAAATGGAGGCTTTGCAGAAATGAAAAACAGTATGGGCGGCTCCCTGAAATTCGAAGCCGAATTTTTCCGCAAAAACAACAATCTGACTGTGGCGCGCGAAAAGAAAATACATTTCATCCAGGTGCGGACGGTTCATGTCCTTTTGCTGCTCTCCATAGCGCTGCTGGCTGTTTTGACGGTTTATAAGGCGGCGAACTTCCTGCTCACCTGCGATGCCCTGCAGGTGCATTCCTTTCGGCTGCGCAACCAGCCGGTTTTTGCCAAGGAACGGATCGCCGGGATATTGCGGCGTTTCGGCGGCAACATCCTGACCCTGGATCTCGAGGACCTGCATACCCAACTGCTGCAAGTCCCGGAAATCGAGAATGCCTCCATCCGCCGCATTCTGCCCGACACGGTGGAGATCCTTTTTCGCCTGCGCCGGCCTTTTTATCAGCATTATGCGGACGGCATGTACCGGCTGCTTGATGCAGATGGCGTGGATTTGAGCGCACAGCGGCAAATGCCCTTCGGTCTTATCCCTGTGCGCGGCGGCAATGTGGCAGTAAGCGCGGTAGCAGTTTTTTCGCGCGAATTGCAGCCGCTGCGGGACAAGATCGAATATGTGGCCTACAACGAACCCTATGGCATGGAAGTGAAATTGCGTGATGTGCCTGAAATATTTTATCCCGGAGACAATGATTTCGTGCGCAAGATCAACCGCTATTTCAAGATTAAAAAACGCTTAACGCTGAACATTGCGGCCATCCGCTGTGTGGACCTGCGCATCGCCGGGCGCATTTATTTCGAATATCTGGATGAACAACGGGGGAATTCATGAAGAGCAATTATCTGGTCGGCATCGATATCGGCACCAAGAAGATCTGCACGCTGATCGCGCAGATCAAATCAGATGGGGAAAAGGAGGATGTGGAGATCATCGGCTACGGGGTGGTCGAGTCCCGCGGCCTGCGCAAAGGAGCCATCGTCAACATGGAGAGTACGGTAGAGGATATTAAAAAATCGATCAAGGATGCCGAACTGACGGCCGGGGTAATGATCGAATCGGCTTACGTCAATATTTCCGGCAAGCACATTCAGAGCATCAACGCCAAGGGCAGCATCAACATTACCGGGCGCAGCAAGGAGATCAGCCGCGAAGACCTGGAACGGGCCATCACCCACGCCAGCGCCATCATGCTGCCGGCCGACCGCTCGGTGCTGCATGTGCTGCCCCAGGAATACATCGTGGATTCCCAGGACGGGATCAAAAACCCCGTGGGCATGGTCGGCACCAATCTCGATGTCTATATCCACATCATCACCGGTTCGCTCACGGCCACCAAGAACCTGCTTTTGTGCCTGAAAAAGGCCAAGGTCAATGTTCTGGGCACGGTGCTTTCGCATATCGCCTCGGCCGAAGCGGTTCTGACCCCCGATGAAAAGGAACTCGGAGTACTTTCCATCGATATCGGCGGCGGCACCACCGATATCGCGGTTTTTGAAAAGGGGGCCATCAATTATTCGGGAACCATCCCTTATGGCGGCGACAACTTCACCAATGACCTGTCGATCGGCATCCGTACCGCCATCGACCGCGCTGAAAAGATCAAGCGCCGCTACGGCTGTGCCATGGACCCCAACCTGAAGGATGAAACCATAGAAGTTCCCTCGGTTAGCGGCAAGAAGCCGCGGCAGATCTCCACCTCCATCCTGATGAACATCCTGAAGCCGCGGGCCTATGAGATATTCGAGATGGTCAAGATGGAGATCGAAAAAGAAGGCCTGCAGAATTCGATCAACGCCGGCGTGGTGATCAGCGGCGGCACCGCCCTTCTGGACGGTATCCTGGATGTGGCCGACGGAATTTTCTCGATCCCGGTGCGCATCGGTTCCCCCTATGGCGTCGGCGGGTTGATCGACAAGGTCAACACTCCGGATTTCGCCACGGCTGTGGGCTTGATCAAGTATGGTTTCGCTGACATGAAGGACAAGGGCTTCATTCGCAACAAGCCGAAAAATGTCTTGCAAAAATTCAAGGATTATTTTGGAGTATAGGAGGGTAAAATGGACGATGACATCAAAATCCTGTATGGCCGTGAAAAAAAGCGGGGAGCGGTGCTGAAGGTTATCGGCGTAGGCGGAGCCGGAGGCAACGCGGTCAACCGCATGATCGAAGAAGATCTTAAAGGGGTTGAGTTCGTGGCCGTGAACACCGATATGCAGGTTTTGTCGACCATCACGCCCCCGGCTTTGAAGCTGCAGATCGGTGATAAGATCACCAAAGGGCTGGGAGCGGGATCCAACCCCGATATCGGGGAACAGGCGGCCCTGGACGATACCGGCCAGATCATTGAGGTCCTGGAGGGTGCCCACATGGTGTTCATCACCGCCGGTATGGGCGGCGGCA
>SPCN01000101.1 GCA_004525465.1 Chrysiogenales bacterium
ATGGAACTCGGCCGGGAACAAAACAAAACGCGGATCAGGCGACCACCACAGTATGGGCTCGCCTTGATCGTACCAGGGGAAGATGCCGCGGCCGTAGGCGCGCAGCAGCATTTTCGGCGACAGGTCGCCGCCCACGGCCAGGAGTCCTTCAGCCCCTGCCCGCTCCGCCGGCGGGAAATCACCTTTATCTTCCAGGTTAAATACTGTCATTTTTCTCGAAGCTATTTTAACCTGCCTGCCGCGGCATTGCAAAAACAATTTGTCGATATCAATTCATTCTAAAAATTGCTCTGCTTTTACAAGGAAACAAGACCTGTCCTCAATGCCCTTGGCATAAAATCGCTTATTTCCCATTTTTTTCCGGCATTTATGCAAAATGTTGACAACATTTTGCCTTAGGTATATAAAAATACTTCAGAACTTTTCTTAAGGAGATTCATCATGAAGCAAAAATCCGTACTGAAAGTCATTGCCTTGCTGGCCCTTGGGCTGACTTTACTGCAGCCGATCGCGGCCCAGTATGCGCAGAAGGACAATCCGTTTTTCCAGGCACGCACCACTCCCTTCAAGGTACCTTCTTTCAACAAGATATACAAAACACACTACCTGCCAGCTTTCAAAGAGGGCATGCGCAGGGAGCAGGCCGAAATTGACGCCATCGCCGCCAGCAGAAAAGCACCGAACTTCGCCAACACCATCGCCGCCATGGACCACAGTGGTATCTTTCTCAGTGACGTCAGTGCCGTTTTCTATTCACTACTGAGTGCCGAGACCAGCCCGGAGCTACAGGCCATCGCCCGCGAGCTGTCACCACTGCTTTCGGCCCACAACGACAACATTAACCTCAATGAAAAGCTCTTTGCCCGGGTCAAAGCGGTGTACGACCAGAAGCAGAAGCTGACCCTTACTGCCGAGGAAAGTTTCCTGCTGGAGAACACTTATAAAGGTTTCATCCGCAGCGGCGCCCTGCTGAACGCAGTCCAAAAGGCCCGCCTGCGCCAGCTCAACAGCGAACTCTCCCTGCTGGGTTTGAAGTTCGGCGAGAACCTGCTGGCCGAGACCAATTCCTCTTATATCGCCATCGAGAACCAGGACGACCTGGCCGGACTCCCCGACGGCGTCGTGGCCGCGGCAGCCGAAACGGCCAAGACCATGAACCTGCCCGGGAAATGGGTGTTCAACGCCCAGAAACCCAGCTGGATCCCCTTCCTGCAGTATGCGCAGGCACGCAAATTGCGTGAAGCCCTCTATGCCTGCTACTTTATGCGCGGCGATCGCGACAACGCCAACGACAACAAGGAGATCGTCAAAAAGATCGTCCTGCTGCGCGCCGAACGGGCCAAGTTACTCGGCTATCCCAGCCACGCCCACTTTGTCCTGGAGGAGCGCATGGCCAAGGACCCGGCCACGGTCATGTCCTTCCTGCAGAAATTGTGGACGCCGGCGCTGGAAAGGGCCCGCAACGAAGCAACTGAAATGCAGGCGATCATCGACCGCGAGAAAGGCGGCTTCCAGCTGGCCTCGTGGGACTGGTGGCATTACGCCGAAAAACTGCGCCAGGAAAAATACGCCATAGACGACTCGCTGCTCCGTCCCTATTTCTCGCTAGAGAACGTAAAGCAGGGGATATTCGTCCTTTGCGAGAAGCTGTACGGTTTGCGTTTCGACAAGCTGGAAGGACTGCCGGTCTATCACTCCGAGGTCCAGGTATACGAGGTGAAGGAAGCCAACGGCTCCCATGTCGGTTTGCTCTATATGGATTTCCATCCCCGTCCCGGCAAACGCGGCGGCGCCTGGTCGGGCGGCCTGCGCCGCGAATACTATGAGAAGGGCAAGCGCGTTGCCCCTATCTCCACCCTGGTCTGCAACTTCACCCGCCCTGCCGCCGGCGCGCCGTCCCTGCTGAGCATCGACGAGGTCAACACCTTCTTCCACGAATTCGGCCACTCGCTGAACACGCTTTTTGCCAACGGCGTGTACCGCAGCCGCAGCGTGGCCCGCGACGCGGTGGAGCTGCCTTCGCAGATCATGGAAAACTGGGCGCTGGAGCCCGAATTGCTCAAACTTTACGCCCGCCACTACCAGAGCGGCGAAGTGATCCCGGCTGAACTGGTAGAAAAGCTGAAAAAAGGCAGCCTGTTCAACCAGGGCTTTGAGACGGTTGAATACCTGGCCGCCTGCATCCTGGATATGGCCTGGCATACCCTGACGGGCAAGCAGGCGCCCGACGTGCACAGCTTCGAAGCCGGTGTCATGGCCTCCCTGGGGCTGATGCAGTCCATATTGCCTCGCTACCGCACCCCCTACTTCAACCACATGATCTCCGGCTACTCGGCAGGCTACTACAGCTATATCTGGTCCGGGGTGCTGGACAAGGACGCCTACGAGGCCTTCAAGGAAAAGGGCATCTTCGACCGGGCCACGGCCAAATCCTTCCGCGAAAATATGCTGGCCAAACTGGGAACCGAAGACGCGCTGACGCTGTATAAACGCTTCCGCGGCGCCGAACCCAAGATCGAGCCCCTGCTCAGGAGCCGTGGCCTGCTGCCAGAGGAGAAATAGCAGGCTTGAGGTTCGATGTTCGAAATTCGATGTTCGACGTTGAAGAAAACAAGCAATTGGTAGTACGCAATGGGTATCAGGTTGAAGGCTTTCGCCTATTTTTCTTGCCTATGACCTATCACCTATAACCAATTACTTATAGTTTCTCATTTCTTCCTACTGACTACTGTCTACTGACTACTTCTTTTTTATTTATCCTTTTCGCGTTTGGCCTCGAAAATGCCGTTGGGCTGGATGGTTTCCAAGGCGATGACTGCGCCTTTGCCGTCAACCTTAAAGCGGATGCTGACAACCTTGGCCTGCTTGATGGTGAATTCCTCGTCCAGTCCTGGAACCAGGTCCAATTCAGGCTGTCCGGGCAGGACCATTTTCAGGTTATTGCCCTTGAGGCTGACGGTCGCGATGCGGCCGACCAGGGAGTAGCGCCCGGTGAATTTTTGCAGGTAAGCGGGGTCGAAAAGACGGGCCGCCGGTTTTTTCTCAAAAACGATAGCCGCCAGAGTTGATTCCATCTGGGCTTCCAGAGCATTGACGCGGCCGTTTAGGTCGGTGCGGAACAGCAGTTTGAAATCTTCGAAGGTCGGATCCGTGCCCTTGAGCCCGTTGAACGTCTCGTAATGCCAGTGCTCCAGGGGCGTGCTGATGTTATTGTAGGTGAAGGCCAGCTTGCCGGCCTGCAGCGTCACCTTCAGGTCGCCGTAGCCGGGGTGGTTGTAGTCGCCGGTATAGGCGTTCAGACTGTGGGCGGGCCTGGTCTTGGCGATGCGGCGGCTGAATTTCTTCTGCTCCGCCTGCTTGACCGCTTCCTGGCCTTTGCTTTTTCTTTCCACCGCCTCACCGATCCAATCCTTGGGTTCCAGGCCAAAAATGAGGTCGCTGGCCTGACGGATAAGCAATTCGGGCAGCTGGGTGGCGTTGAGGTTGCTCAATACGACGAAACCCAGACCGTCGCCGGGAAACATGGAGACCATGGCCGAGAAGCCATCGATGTTGCCGCCGTGGTGGACACGGCCGTGGCCGCGGTAGTTGTCGACGAACCAGCCCATGCCGTAACTGGCCGGCGCCAATTCGGCGATATCCGGCGTTTGCCCGGTGGGCATTTGGGCCAGGTGCATGTCCTGTAGCGTCTGGGGCTGGATGATGAACTTGTCCTGCAATTTGCCGCCGTTGAGATGCACCAGCAGCCAGCGGCTCATGTCGTTGGCGCAGGAGTTGATGGAACCGGCCGGACCGACGGTAGTGATATCACGGAAAGGGATGCGCTCCAGCTTGCCTTTTCGTTCCGAATAGGGCAAGGCGAAATCTGCGTCCTTTTGCGAGTCCAGGACCGAGAAATTGCTGCGGCCCATGCCCAGCGGCTGCAGGACCAGCTGGCGGATCGAATCTTCCCAGCTGCGGCCGGTCAGCGTTTCCACCAGGTAGCCGGCTGTGAGGAACATCATATTGTTGTACTGGAATTTCTGGCGCAGGTCGGCCGTGGGCTCCAGAAAGGCCAGGCGGCGCACCAGCTCCTCGCGGCTGGACTCACGGTTGTTGTACCAGGTCAGATCATGGCGCGGCAGGCCGGAGCGATGAGTGACCAGGTCGCGCGGCGTGATGCGTTCGGAAGTGCCGGGATCGCTCAGGGTGAACCAGGGGATATAACGCCGCAGCGGCACGTCCCACTCCAGCCGCCCTTCATCCACCAGGGTGCCCATGGCGAAAGTGGTAAAAGCCTTGGAAGACGAGCCGATGGCCATGATCGTGTCGGCGTCCATGGGGATCTTGTTTTCCAGGTCGCGGAAGCCGTAACCCTTGGCCAAAACGACCTCATTGTCCACGACAACAGCCACGGCCACGCCCGGAACATTCAGACCGGCCAAGCCTTTGGCCACCACATCGTCAAAATGGGCCAACGCGGCCTTTGCTTTTTCAGAGTTGCTCCCGGCCCGCTTGAGCAGGAAAGTGAAGTCCTTTCCCCCTTGCATGAAACTGCCGTTGATATTCATGCCGTCGGCGCTGAAGCTGCCTTTGAAAGCCGGCTCGCCGGGGATGCCGCCAATGGCAAAGGCGACGTCGTTATCCCTGACAGCGATGCCGGTCAGGGCCAGGTCCTTGGCCTTCTGGGCAGGGATGGAGATGTCGCCCAGCCAGGAACCGTCGTTCTGCAGGCTGAAATCGCAGTCTATTTCCAGTTTGCTGCCGGGCAGCTCAATGGCCCCGGCCCAGTGCCCTTGCAGCAATGGCGCTTTTTCGGCGCCAATAGCAGCCGAAATCAGCATTAAAATTGAGCAAATCAACACGATGCCCCGCAAAAAAGTTTTGTTCATTTTTACACCTCATGAATTTTTGACATTATATTACAGGATACTTCAAGATAATTGAAAAAGTTTACCATTTCAAGTAATAAATTTGACTACTTATCGACAATTTAATAAAATGGAGCTTGGAGGCAGCCATGAACGTTTTTGATTTGGCCATGGAAATGGAAAAGAACGGAGAAAAATACTACAGGCAGCTTGCAGAAAAAACGACCAATAGCGGCATGAAAAATATTCTGGGCATGCTGGCCGAAGACGAAGTCAAGCATTTTCAGATCCTGCAAAAACTCAAGGATTCAAGTCAAGTTGAATTGCTGTCCACACCGATCCTGAGCGGGAGCAAGAATGTTTTTCAGCAATTGTACGATAATAAAAACTGGGACGATATTCCTGTGAACCAGGTCGACCTGTACAAGAAGGCCCGCGAGATCGAAACCAATAGCTTCAATTTTTACATGGAGAAAGCCAGGGCCCATACCGACCCCGCCACCCAGAAAATGTTTTTTTTAATCGCCGAAGAGGAAAAACGGCACGAATTCCTGCTGGACCACATTATCCAATTCGTATCCCGGCCGCAAACATGGCTGGAAAACGCTGAATTCAATCACCTGGATCAGTACTGACCGTTATTTCATAGTCCTGCGGCAGAACCGACCCTTTCAGCGCAAGCGTTTCAATAAGCCGCTTATTTTTTGGGCCAGGGAACTGGCCGCGGGCGGATCGTAATTGCCCATGACCACCACGGTCCAGCCGGGAGCGGCATCCATATCCAGTTCAGCGTTGATTCCCGGGGCGCCGCCGGCATAGGCCTGCGGACCGCCGAACCACTCTTTGCCCAAGGGGCCAAGCAGTTTTCCCGCACGCAACGCCAGGGAGAACTTGAACAGGTCCAGGGCGGTCGAGTAGCCGCCGCCGGCCGAACTGCCCCGGGCCGGCCGGGTATAGATATTGCTGCGCCGCGGTTCTTTTTCGTGGTCGCCTTCATCCCAATTACGGGTATAGCCGCCGGCCACATTGGCCGCAGGCACATCGGCCTCCAGGTGTCCGGTGGCGGTCATGCCGGCCGGAATATAAATATGGTCGCGAACATAGTCCCAATAACTCTGCCCGGAAGCCTTGGCCACGATCAGCCCCAAAACAATGTAGCCGCCGTTTGAATAACGGCGGCTGCTGCCGGGTTGAAAAAGCAGCGGTTCGGAGGCAAACAGCTCCAGGTAGTCCGGCAAATCCCGGATGCGGTCTTTGGGAAGCTTGCGGTATTTGTCGCCAAAAAAATCACCGATGCCCGAGCTCATGTCCAGCAGCTGACGCACCGATACCTTCTGCGCCGCTTCACGATTTGGATAGTCAGGCAGGAATTTTTCAATTTTATCTTCCAGGGAGAGTTTGCCTTTCTCGGCCAACTGGCCGATGGCCACCCGGGTGAAAAGTTTGTTGATCGAGCCCAGATTAAATCGTGTGTCGGGGCGGTTGGCCACACTGTATTCCATACTGGACAGTCCGCGGGCTTCGTGGATAATCACCTGGTCGTCGTGGGCCACAAGCACCACGCCCGAAAACATATCAGCTTGGGAGCGTTCAGCCAGCACAGCCCGGATGCGCCCCAGCACTTCTTCGCGGCTCAAAGGCGGTCCGGCCAGATCGGCTGCGGCTTCCGCGTCGATCGGGGCGGCCATGATCGTTGTGATCATGGCGCTGGCATTTTTTTCGAACTGAAAAGTGAATTCCAGCATCTCTCCTTGTCCATCCCGGACCAGGAAGCTGACTTTTTCCCCTGTTTCGCGGAACAGTTTTTCGGGCGTGAGCGATTGCGCCTGCTGGCGGAAGCCATGAAAGCGTGCCAGGCGCTCATCCAGCGAAACTCGCTTCAGGGTTTCGCTGCTGAAATTTTCCTTCAGGAATGCGGCCATGGCCTGGTCGGACCCGGAGTTGAAAGCGCTAAAATAGGCGGCGGCGCGCTTGCCCTGAGGCGTGGACGGGAATTCGAACTTTCCCTTTCCCGGGGCCGCCAATCCAAAGCAGGCCGAAATCGCAACAAAAAGAACAATTTTCTTTAAAGAATTCATTGTTTGCCTCCGAATAAAAACAAGACGCTCCTAAACCCGGAAAAGATGCAATTCCTCTGAAATGATCACTCGCGATTATTGGTGAACAGAGTGATCAAGCGGTTGCGGATTTCCAGATATAGCGGCGGCACTTTTTCCATCACTCCCCGGCAGTAAGCGGTCAGATAAGCTTTGGCCTTTTTAGGATTGACAGCGTAAAGACGCAGGGCTTCCTTTTCCACCTTTTCCTGATCGGCAAAGATTTTATCTTCGAACGGCTGGCGCCGGGCCACGACTTCCTTGACCGCATCCTGGAAACGCAGATTGCAGAGATTATCGACAAAATCGATGGTCCAACGCGCCGAAGTGTCGCTGTATTTTTCCGGATCATAGTTCTGGTAGCTGGGAGACGTGTCGCTGCAGCCGGCATAGATGGGCACATAGGGACTGATGTAGGGATTGTCCTGATATACCCAGTAGAGGCCGCCGATGGCCGCCGGCAGCCAGCTGCGCAGCTGGCAGACCATGCCGTAATGGCCGCGGTGTCGGGCAACCGGCCGGCGATTGCTGAGCTTAAGCAAAGCGCGTAATTCGCTGCCCGGAAACGGTGTGGCCAGGGGACTCATTTTGAAGCCGCCCTTGC
>SPCN01000163.1 GCA_004525465.1 Chrysiogenales bacterium
AGGAACCCGGGAATGTCGGAACCTTGGTCAGCGGCTATAAGCAGCTGGAATTCGTGCTGTAAAAGGCTGATGGCTTCTTCACTATACCTCTGGGTCAGGATGACTTTTTTCATGGTTGATGTACCTCGATATGGCTTGAAAGGCGCGGTTGAATTCTGAGTTGAATTTTGCCTTTTCGCGGAAAGGGCTGATCCCTTTTTCCTCTACGCGGTCGCTTAGAACCACCAGGGCATGGAAGGGCCGGCCCAGGAAGCAGCGCAGGGGAAACAACTCCATCTCCACGATGTCGGTTTTCAGCGCATGCTGTTCGGCCAGCCAGGCCGGCGTTTCGCGCTGGAGCACATCCACGCTCACGCCGCGAACAACCGGGAAAGATCTGTCAGAGAATCTCTTCAGCGGCAGGGATGCGGCGCGGGAAAAGCGCTTGAAGATGGAACTGGAGAGGATCTCGCCCACCTGCAGGGCCGCCGGTTCCCGGAAACGGGGTTTGAGCGCTCCGGCCGCGCCCAGGAAAAAAACCTCCTTGTCCGCCAGGTCGGCGACCAATCCCAGCAGGGTGAGCAGGTGCGGGTAGCCGATGAAGCCGCTGATGACCGCCATGTTCTCGAAGCAAAGCAGGGATGAGTGCAACAAGTCCTGCCGGCGACCGGCTTGCTTTTGCAGGGTGGCGAAAAGGGAGTTTTGCGAAAAAAACGGGACCAGTACCAGCGCTGGGGGAGTAGCGAACTGCCGCGGGCGGAACAACGATGGCTTCATGATTGAAAAAATGGGCGATGCAGGATTTGAACCTGCGACTCCTACCGTGTGAAGGTAATACTCTAGCCGCTGAGTTAATCGCCCAGAAGTCCTATTATAAAATGAAACCCGCCGGCGGTCAATAGGCCGGCCCGGCATTTTTTTGATGTTTTTTGTTGCCAAGAGCAGGATTTTTGGATAAAATGAAATTTAGCGAACGAAAAATCTTTCTGTTCTTGCACAAATTCAAAGAAAGGGGAATGATCATTGAAGGATAAGTTCAAGAAATTCGCCGTCTTCCATTTTCCGAAAGGGGTGCCTGAAAACGTCAGCATGGCGATCCAAACCGGGGTCCTGAGCCTGCTGGCCGGTTTGTCGGCGGTCCTGTTTATGTTCATGACCAACCTGCTTTTCGAAAAAACCTATCTTGCCTTCGCCGGCCGCTCGACGATGTTTTTCATCCTGGCAAGTTTTCTGGTCATTATCAGTACATCGACCGTGGTTGGACTCCTGCTGAACGTATTCAGCCCCGACGCGGCCGGGAGCGGCATCCCGCAGGTAAAAAGCGCCTATTGGAAAGAGCTTGGCCACTTGAAAATAAAGCCCGTCCTGATCAAGTTTGTGGCCGGAATTCTGAGTATCGGCGGCGGCAACAGCCTCGGCCGGGAAGGGCCTTCGGTGTTCATCGGCAGCGGCGTCGCGTCCAACGTGGACGGCGTTTTCGGGACCCCGAAGCGCGGCCGCCGCGCCTCGGCGGTCATCGGCGCTTCGGCCGGCCTGGCCGCCGCTTTCAACGCCCCGCTGGCCGCGATCGCTTTTGTCATTGAAGAAATCGTCGGTGATTTGAACAACCGCTACCTCGGGCGGGTTGTCCTTTCCTCGGTGATCGGGGCCTTCGTGGTATACGCTTTGATCGGCCGCCAGCCGGCATTCTCTCTCCCTGCCATCGATAACATCTCCTGGCTTCATTATTTTATTGTGCCCTTGGTCGCTTTTGTCGCTGCCTTGGCGGGTGTCGTGTTTCAGCGTGTCACTCTGCGCTGGAAGCTGCGGCTGAAAAGACAGAAGCGCATTCCCGCCTGGCTGCTCCCGGTTTTGGGTGGCTTGGCGACCTGGATCATCGGTTGTGGAGTGTTCCTGGCCACTGGCAAGATTGGTGTGTTCGGGCTAGGCTATCAAGATCTTTCCAACGCCCTGAACAATAATTTTGCCTGGAAGATTGCCGGGATCATGATCGTTGCCAAACTGCTGGCTATGATAATCGGCTACAGCTTCGGCGGCTGCGGCGGCATCTTTGCCCCTTTGCTTTTCGTCGGCGGCATGACCGGCTATTTCCTGGGTGGGCTGGCGCGGGTGTGGATCCCCCTGACGCCCGCGGACCAGATCGTGCTGGCCGTTATCGGCATGAGCGCCTGCCTGGGCGCCACCGTCCGGGCGCCGCTGACCTCGATCCTGATCGTCTTTGAGATGACTCACCAGTTTTCCCTGGTGCCCAGTCTGCTTCTGGCAACGATCATCAGCCAGGCCACGGCTCGTTTTGCCGGCAAACTCAATTTTTATGATGCCCTGCTGGTGCAGGATGGCCACGAGCTTCACAAGATCCATCCTCCGGTCGATCTGAATAGCTGGCAGAATCTGCCGGTTTCGGCCATTGCCAACCCAACGCCGGTCATGCTGAGCGGTCTCGCGGCAGACGAGATGCGCGACAAGTTGGACCGCTTTCCCTTCAACAGTTTCCCTCTGCTTGTGGATGGCCGTATCAAGGGCATCGTGACGCGGCAGCAGATGCAGCAGGCGTTGCTTGTCCATGGTGTTCCGGAAATTCATAAAGCCGCTTTATGTTATCCCGAGCAGACGGTGCGGGAGATCGGCAGCAAGTTCCTGGAATCCTCCGCCTATGTCCTGGTCGTGGTGGACAGGGAAACAAAGACGATCAGGGGGATTATTACGCTCCACGATTTGATCCGGGCTCAGGCTGCCATCCAGCACTGAAAAGTGGAATAATCGTAGCTTGCCATAAGCGCTCACCCCTTGGCGGCTGACATTGACATTTTGCTTTTGAAGTTTATAATAAAAAAAGATCGATCGGTAAAGGGTGTGCAATTAAAATGAACTGGAACAAGGAGATTTTAAAGAATTTCGTCAAAAAAATTATCCTTGATCACCAGTTCATCGTGGTTTCATGCCGGGAACCGTACCTGCATGCGTATTCCAACCAGGGGGTCACATACATCACACCGGCCAGCGGCATGGCCACGGCGATCATGCCCATCATGACCGCCTGCGGCGGTGTCTGGATCGCCCATGGCTCCGGTGAAGCTGATCGTGAGGTCGTGGATGAGTTGGATCACATCGCCGTCCCTCCCGAAGACCCGAAATACACGCTGCGTAGGGTCTGGCTCAGCAAGGAAGAAGAGGATGGGTTTTATTACGGATATGCCAATGAAGGGCTTTGGCCGCTCAGCCATATCGTCTATTCCCGGCCGACATTCAGGGCAAAAGACTGGGAGATGTATCGCAGGGTCAATGAAAAATTTTGCGAAGCCGTGATCCAGGAACTCCACGGCAAGCCCGGATTCGTTTTCATTCAGGATTATCATTTTTCCCTGCTCTCCCGCCTGATCAAAAACAAGCGCCCCGATGTGGTGGTGGCTCAATTCTGGCACATTCCCTGGCCCAACCGCGAGGCCTTCCGTGTTTGCCCTCATGGGGACGACATCCTGGACGGCCTTTTGGGAAATGACATCCTGGGTTTCCATCTCCGCTATCATTGCCTGAATTTCCTGGAAACCATCAATCATAACATCGAGGCCATCGTCAATTATGAAAGGTTCTCCGTGACGCGCTATGGTCGGGAAAGTCTCATCAGGGCCTTTCCCATCAGCATCGATTTTGCTGCGATCTCGGAGATCGCCAGTAGCGAAGAGACCGAAAAAAGGTCGGCTGAAATCCGTGGAGATTTTCGCGTGCGCGACAAATGGCTGGGAGTGGGCATCGACCGCATCGACTATACCAAGGGCATCATTGAGAGGTTCGCCGCCATCGACTGTTTTTTGGAAAAGTATCCTGCCTTTCGCGGCAAATTCGTTTTCATGCAATTGGGTCCTATCTCCCGGATCCGTATTCCCAAATATCGGGAATACAATGACGCCGTTTACCGGGTTATGGTGGAGATCAATGACAAATGGAAACTCAAGGACTGGCAGCCGATTATCATGAAAAAAATCCATTTGTCGCTGGGCGAAGTGGTGGCGTATTTCCGGGCCGCGGATTTGTGTATCGTGAGCTCGATTCATGACGGCATGAACCTGGTGGCCAAGGAGTTCATCGCTGCCCGGGTCGACCATGACGGCGTTTTGCTGCTCAGCCAGTTCGCCGGGGCGGCCAGGGAGCTGCCGGAGGCACTAATGATCAATCCGCTGGCAGTCGATCAATTCGCCGATCAGATCCGCAACGCCCTGGAAATGTCCCCCGAAGAGAAGACAAGACGCATGAGCAAAATGCGCAATTCCGTTGAGCGCAACAATGTTTTTCGCTGGGCGGGACACATCCTTAAAGAGATGAAGAAAGAGAGGTAAGACATGTCTGTTTTTTATTTTAAAACACGTTTAAACCTGGTGGAAATGCTGGGGATCCGGGTGCGCAATGTCCCCGATCTGCTCGAGCAGATCCGCCAGGTGCCGGGTGCTTCGATATACTACCACACCCACCGCTTTCTGCAGCAGCATCATTACCTTTGCCCCGAGCCGCCCAATGATTTCGCTTTCTGGATCGCCAATGCCCTGGGGTTGGATGGTCTGGGTGAACAGCTGGCCAGTGTCGATACGATCAAGTTCGCCAGGATCAACGACTTGCGTGATGCCTTCAGCGTCATCATCGAGAAGTTCCAGAGCCGCGGCAACGGCATGACGGTCAGTTGCCATGAAGGCGAGGAATTCCATTTCATGTCCTGCCGGACTTTTGTTTTTCCGACCAATTTCCATGCGGCAGATATCAAGGAGTTTATCCAGGCGCTGCGGGCCATCAGCATCAACTCGCTTTATTATCATATTTTTGAATCCAGGCTGCGCTTGGGCAAGGTAGACAATGATTTTTCCCTTTGGTTTGAGTCCATCGGACAGAAAGAACTGGCCGGCGAGATAGCTAAACTGGATCCGTATACAATTACCCTGGAGAGTTTACGGAAAAAAATCATCAACATCATGGAGAAACATGCTTAAAATTAAAGATTATGCAGATATTGTCGGGCAGAACGTGATCGAGGAATTAGAGGTGCTGTCGCAACACCTGCAGGGAAAAAGGATCCAGAACATCAATTCCACCGCGGTCGGCGGCGGCGTGGCCGAAATCCTGACCCGCATGCTGCCCCTCCTGCATGAATTGGGGGTCGATGCCCGCTGGGATGTGATCCACGGCGATGAAAAATATTTTGCCATTACCAAGAAAATGCACAATGCCCTGCATGGAGTGAACGAAACGATCAGCGATGAAGATCTGGAATATTTTTTGGAGATCAATGACAGAAATGTCGCCGAGATGGATTTGAACCATGACATCCATTTCGTCCATGATCCGCAGCCCATCGCCTTGATCCGCAAAAAATCCAGTGTCGGGGGCAAATGGATCTGGCGCTGCCATATCGATTTCACCAATCCGAATCAAAAGATATGGGAGTTTTTAAAGGGCTTCATTGAAATGTACGATGCGGCCGTTTTTTCCGCTCCGGCCTTCGCCAGGAGATTGC
>SPCN01000324.1 GCA_004525465.1 Chrysiogenales bacterium
CGGGATCGTTGTCAACGACGATATCGGGCATGGCGCCCCTGTTTTCCACCCACCACTCTCCCGATTTGCCGTAAAAGGCGTTGTTGGGCTGCTGCACGCTGCCGTTGTCGACGGTGCGCTGGCCGTTGATGATGCCGACCAGCCCCCCCCAGGATGGGACGCCGACCACCGGGCCCAATCCGCGATCCTGGAAATGCTGGATGAAGGCCTCGCCGTCGGAGCCGTTGTCCTCGTTGGAAACGGCGACGTAGCATTGCGGACCGACACTGCCCGGGTAGCGGAACGGCTTCATGCCGCGCAGCACGTTGAAGCCCACCTGCTGGCGCTCCAGCTTGTCGATGAGGAAATATTCGGTCCAGCCGCCGGAGTTGCGCCGCACGTCGATGATGATGCCCTCCAGGTTGCGGAAAGCACGCCAGAACTTGTCGAATTCACCGATGCCCCTGGAGCCCATGTTGTTGATGTGCATGTAACCGACACGGTTGTCCGTGGCTTTCAGCACCTTGCGGATGTTCTCGGTCAACCAGCGGTTGTAGCGCAGGGCACGGTCACTGCGCACGGGTTCGATCTCGTAGGTACGGGCGTTTTGCTGCGATGGAGCCGCGTTGACGGTGATGGACAGTTTCTGGCCGTCCGTCACCTGCAGGCAGCGGTGGTAATCCTCGTTTTTCCGCAGGGTCTTGCCGTTGATGGCGATCAGGTACTCCCCCTCCCTTACCTGGATGTCTGGCCTTACCAACGGCGCTTTGAGCTCCAGGTTGTATTCGCTGGGACCATAGATCTTTTCGAACCGGAAAAATCCTGCGCCGGCGTCATAGGCCAGGTCCGCGCCCAGGCGGCCGGTAAAAACGGGATTGTCGGGCAGGGCAAGCGGGCCCATGTCGCCGCCGCGGATATAGGCATGGCCGACGCAAAGCTCGCCGACCATCTGCGACATCAGCCAGTTGAGCCCGGCGCGCGAGCTGAGCTCCGGGATCATGGCGCGGTAGCGATCGCCGACTTCCTTCCAGTCCTGGCCGTGCATGGCGGCGTCATAGAAGAAATCGCGGTACCAGCGCCAGGTATCGGAAAAAATCTGCTGCCACTCGGCCAGTGTATCCAGGTAATAGAGCATGCCGTCGAGGTTCAGCCGCTGGATGCTGTTTTTCGCCGGTTTTTTGCCATCCAGCAGGTCATCGCAGAGGTCCTCCAGCTTGGTGACGAAATAGTTCTTTTCCCGGGCCAGCATGACCTGCTCGCCGTTCACCGAGAGAGTGAAGTCGCTGATCCTCTCATCATACTTCACTTCCTTTTTCTCATTCATATCGAAGATATGCAACTGCCACTTGCTGTCGCCCCCGGGCTTGAAGACTTCCTCGTACTCGTCCTCGCTGAACACCGGCACCGAGCACCAGAGCACCCGGCCCCGGCCGGCGCGCAGGAAGAAATAGTTACCGGCCGGAACCGGCAGGGCAAAGGTGCGCAGGGCCAGGCCGTCCAGGTCAATGCGCAGGCGCTTGGATCGTACGGGCAGCGCTGCCAGGCCGCCTTCGCTTTTTTTCTTGGCTGGCTTGGCTTCTCCTGTCTGGTCGTCTGCAAAAGGCGGTTTTTGCCCGCCCTGCAATTGCACCGCCATCACCCTGAAGGGGTTGGCGATGACGTGGTTGTCCTCGTAAAAATCCATGGTGATGTCGAAATTGCGGCTGGAGAGGTAGTAGAGATAGTCGCCGTTGCCGTCGAAGCAGGGGTTGAGGTTGTTGTAGAAATCGTCGGTCAGCGTAAATTTCTTGTTTTGTTCCAGGCTGTAGAGAAAAACCTGGCTGTTGCGGTTGTAGGCCACCATGGTATAGCAGACCCAGAGGCTGTCCGGTGACCAGCCGTAATCATCGATCTCCCAGGTGAATTCGTCGTTTTTCAACTGCGGAACCGCATCGATGGCCGTCAGCTGCCTGGTTTCCACATCCAGCCAATAGAGGGCCATCTCCTTGTTGCCGAAAAGGATCTTTTTGCCGTCGGGCGACCAGGCCTGGCGGTAGACGGCGCGGTCGAGAGTTCGGGTCAGCTGCAGCCATTCCCCACCGGTCGTCTTTTGCTTGTAGAGCTGGTATTCGCCGCTCTTGTCGGAAAAGAAGGAGAGCCATTGCCCGTCGGGCGAGAGGCGCGGGTGCATCTCCCGCGAACCCGGGGCCTGGGACAGGTTGCGCGTTTGTCCTGACTTGACCGGCAGCAGGAAGAGATCGCCGCGGGCTTCGAGCAGGGCCGTTTTACCATCGCCGCCCACATCCATGGCGTGGATGTATCCCCTGGGATTGAGCCAGCGATTGCGCAACCGCCAGCGGTCGCTGGGCAGGCTAATCGCAATTTTTTTGGTTGATCCGCTTTTGACTTCCAGCAGATGCAAATAACCGTCCTGCAGGTAAATGATACGCTCACCGTCGGTTTCCGGCATCATCACATCATATTTTCCATGGCGCGTTACCTGGGTCACGGCCCGGGTGGCGAGATCCTGGGAAAAGAGGTTGGCGACCCCGTCTTTACCACGGTCGGAAACGAAGTGCATAGTGTTGCCGATCCACATGGGGTATGCGTTTTTGCCGGTATAATCGGAGACCGCAACAAAGCTACGGCTGGCAAAATTGTAGCGCCAGATATCAGTATGCTGCCCGCCTTTGTAGCGCTTCCACTGGTATTCTTCTCTGCCACGGCGATTGTAGAGCATCTCAGCGCCGTCGGCTGAAAAGCTGCACAGCGTACCGCGATCGACCGGCAGCCGCTCCACTGCCGAGCCGTCGATTTTGACCCAAAACAACTTGGGGTCGCGGGTAATGAATTGCTCGAAGTTGGAGCGAAAGACGATGCGCTGGCCGTCAGGGGTCCAGGCCACGGTCTGGACGCTTCCCGGCTGATAGGTGAGCCGCGTGGGTTCTCCGCCCGAAGCCGGCATCAGGTAGACCGCCGCTTGGCCGTCATAATCTCCGGTGAAAGCAAGCCATTGGCCGTCGGGAGAAAACTTGGCCGCATATTCCTCGCCGGGGAAGCTGGTCAGGCGCTCGGCC
>SPCN01000226.1 GCA_004525465.1 Chrysiogenales bacterium
GATTTCCTGCAGGTGGGCCAGAAGCGGTCGCGGATCGCGGCTCCAAAAAACAAAAGCATCTACATCTTTCTTACTAAGGCTGACCCGTTTTTTTTGAGACGGATGGAAGGGATTCGCTACCTCTACCGCGCCTCGGCGCAGTTGTTCCATGAACCAGTCGCTGCCAAAAGCCGGGATATCGCCGCGGCGCGAAACACTGACGATCATGGCTGGTTGCCGCTGCAGCCGCGGGCAGTCAGCGGCCGCTCAAACGGAGCAATTCCGGATTCTGCGGGAATTTCTGCAGGGCCAGGGCCAGGACTTTGCGTAATTTTTCCTTTTCCTTTCCAGCCTGGTAAACCTTGATCTGCAGCAGGTAGTTGTCCACTGTCTCCTCAAGGAACAGGGCGCTCAGGGCATACATTTCCGCCTGGATATACTGTTTTTTTTGCATTGACAACAGAGCCAGCAGGTGGTGATTCTCGGGCTGGAAGGGGTTGCCCTCCATGGCTTCCTCGACCTTTTGCATGGCACCTTCAAAATCACCTTCTAAAAAAAGATTGCGGGCTTCAATATAAAAAGGGTTGCCGGGCAGGGATACTTCGGAAATCAGCCCGACCTGGAAAGGATTCATGAGCAGATATCCGCCGGGCAGGCTTTGTTCTTCCGCAAGGGTGAAATGGACATAATCCCGGAAGGCCTGGCTGAGCGTGTCCCGGTTCTCGGCCGCGGCCAGGAAAAAGGAAAACAGTTCCAGCAATTTTTCATCATCGGGGAACAGCTGCAGGGCACGCGATAATTCCTGCAAGGACTGTTCCTTTTTATCCGTGGTCTGCAGCAAAAGGACAAGGTTGAAATAGATTTCCGGATCCCTTTTCAGGGAAAGGGCGTAGCGCAGACACTGTTCAGCCTTTGGCAAATCGCCTTTGCCCAGGTAAATGACCCCCAGGTTGTTGTGGGTAGCGACCGGATAAAGGTTCCGCCGCTGCAAATTGATGAAGCGGCTCAAGGCCATGTCGGCATTGCCTTTAAAAAAATTGACCATAGCCAACAGAAAGTCTTTTTTATCCTTGAAGTGCAGGGTATCGGCCACCAGGTTTAATTGGGCTTCACATTTTTCCAGGTCGCGTTTTTCCAAAAAAATTTTTGCCAGTTCAAAATTTAAACAATCGGAGCGGGCGCCTCTTGCGGATAGGGGCAGCAACAGCTCCAGTTTTTTGTCACTGTCATTCAGCAGCAGGCTCTTAATGAGTTTTTCATAATCGGGCAGGGACAGGTTCAACTGCGGCAAAACAGTCCCCGGAGATCCCTGGTCAATGGCCTTTACGACAGCCTTAAGCGCTTCGGCCTGAATCCGGTATATGTCACTGAAATTTCCCTTGGTCAAGGGCAGGTACTTTTGCGTCTGTTCCTTGACATCGATCAAAATAAGCTGAACCTGCATCTGTGAAGATTTTTTGTCACCAAACAAAATTTCTCCCCACAGCAGCCGATCCGCCTGGCACTCCCTGGCCAGGACCAAGGCCGTTGCTTTTGTTATATTGAAGGGAAAGCGGATCAGGTTGCGGTTCAAAATGATCTGGACCTCCTCTTCGAAGCATACGGGCAAAGAGTTCTGGCTGAGTCCGGCAATCAGGTAAAAGGAAACCGCCTTACCCAGCCACTGAAACGAAGCATGGTTTTGGGTGTCTACGGCCAGCGGCAGGACCAGGGTCTTGGCCGCGAGGCCGAACGTCAAAAGCAGCCAACATGGAAATAGAAATAATTTTTTCATTTCATTTTTGATAAAGAGATTGCAACAGATCGCGCAGAAAAAACGCACCGTTCAATTCAGCCTTGCCCGCGCCCTGCAGCCTGAAAGCAAAGGCATAGCGGGGTTTCTCGACCGGAAAAAATCCGATGATGACCGCGTCAAGCCCCTGGCGGGAACTGCCGGCGGTCCCGGTCTTGATGGCCATCCGGACCGTTTCGCTGCGGGCCCGGTGCCCGGTTCCGTTTTCATTTTCCACAACATCAACCATGGCTTTCTTGATACGCATGAAATTCAGATCGTCGGCCAGGACCCGGACCGGGCGGGCGGCATGGTGATAAAAACCGAGGTCGAGAATATTTTTGACATCGTCAACGAGATACGGCGAAAAAAACTGACCGCTTTGCGAAAAAATTGCCGCCAGAACGGCGGCGTGCACCGTGGTCATGCTAATTTCCTCCAGGCCCACGGCCAGATTGGCCAGCTGGTAGTCAGCCGCGACCTTGCTGTTCAAGCTGCCGGTATGCATCTTGATAAACCCATCCGTGAATGACGGGCCGTTGAAAAAAAAGCGCTGCAGCAGCTCGGTCAGGCGAGTGGAGCCAACCAGCAATGCCATGCGCGCGAAGCTGAAATTGCACGACCGGGCCAGGGCCTGGCTGAAATCGCGAACCGGACCATGAGCGATCCAGTCATAAAAAACCTTGTCCTTAAAGGAGAGCCGGCCCGGGCAAACCAGGGGAAACAAGGCATTTTCGTCCAAGCGCAAATAGGCCAGCAGTGAAATGATCTTGATGATGGAGCCGGGCTCGAACTGCTCCACAAAGGCGGCATTGGCGGCCGCAAACGACCTGGGCTTTGAATAAGCGACGACAATGCTGTTTTCGGGCAAATCCAGAAGCACCAGGGAGCCGAAATAATCTTTAAAAAGGCGGTCAACTATTTTTTGCAATCCAGAATCCAGGGTCAGGCGAAAAGTGCGGGCACCCTTTTTAAACTGCGCATCAAAATCGCCCAGGTCCAATCCCGGGATCCATGAACTGGTAACCCGGCGCCCGAGATCAAAAAAGGCCAACGGCCGGTCATTTTTATCAAAAATATAGTCGATCCGCCCCCGACGCAAGGAGCGGTTGAAATCGCTCAGGACTTCCAGGGCTTTGCCGTTGGCCTTTTTGTATGAGGCCGAAAGTCGGGCTATGGTTTTTTCCGATTCGCCGAAGTGTAAAAACGCGGCCTGGCAAAGAGCGCTGAACCAGAGGACTTCGTCATCCCCCCGGGGCAGCAGGTAAGCGGTATAGATCTTGAGCTGCAAATATTCACCCCGGTCAAAAAAACACTTCAACAATTGCCCGGAGCGCAGCGAGGTTGAAACATCGTCCTGCTGCAGTTTTTTCAGTTGCGTTTCGGCCTCAGCCAGCCGTCCCTGGAAAAGCTCATGCAAAGCCCGCAATTCACGGATATTCCCCTGCTGAAAAAATGAGGATTCCACGGCCCGTAAGCGGTTTTCAGCCTCTGTCAGACGGTCGGCCAAAAGCAGTTCCTGGATTTCATCCACAGCCAAACTGGTTTTCAGATAACCATAACCGAGAAAAACAATCAGCACAAAAAAAACAAGAACCGCCAGCCTCAGTTTTTGCCGGCGGCGGCGGGCCTGGCGGCTGCTGAACGAGAAGGAGACGTCTTTGTAATCCAATACCATCAGGATGCTGCGCTCCACAGCCTGTGGTCCGGAGAAATATTCAAGTAACTAACGGCCATTGCGCAAGTATTCTTCCAATCTGCGCAAACCTTCCTGAATGTCTTCCATGGATGTGGCATAGGAAATACGCAGGTGATTGGGGGCACCGAAAGCCGATCCCGGGACCAGAATGACATTCAATTTTTCAAGAATATCCATGGCCAACTGGTTGTCATCCCGGAACTTTTTAATATGGATATAATGGGAAAAATCAGCAAAGAAATAAAAAGCACCGTCGGGAAGGGCATAGGTGATATGGCCGATCTCATCGACCCTGCGGGCAAAGTAATCCCGGCGCCGGCGGTATTCTTCCACCATGGCCTGCACCGCACTTTGATCCCCGGACAGGGCCTCCACTGCCGCTTTCTGGGAGATCGAACAGGGATTGGAGGTTGAATGTTCCTGGATTTTGGTCATGGCCGCGGCCAGCTTCTCTGGGGCGATGGTATAACCGATGCGCCAACCGGTCATGGCGTAGGTCTTGGAAAGTGAACTGATCACCGCCACATGCTCGCTGGCGGCGGGCACGAGATTCATGGGCGAAGGGTATTCCCCGGAGGTGTAAATGATTTTTCGATAACAGTCATCGATGATGATCAGGATGTTTTTTTTGTAAAAATAATCGATCAATTTTCCCAACTCTTCGCTGTCCATGATCTTGCCGGTGGGATTGGAAGGCGAATTTACGATCACGGC
>SPCN01000022.1 GCA_004525465.1 Chrysiogenales bacterium
TTGAAGGCATCGCAAAAACGGATGAAACGCGCTCCTTTCAGGGAGGCATGCACGTCAAGCGTCCCGGCAAAAATTCCGGGATTGTTGGCGATAATGCCCACCGCTTTGCCGCCCAGGCGGGCAAAGCCGACCACCAGGTTCTGGGCGTAGCTTTTATGGACCTCGAGGAATTTCTGCTGGTCGACCAGCAGCACAATCAATTCCTTCACGTCGTAGGGCTTGTTGGGATTGACCGGGACGATCTCGTTCAATTTGTCGTCCATGCGGTCGAAAGGATCGCCGGTGTCAATATCCGCCACCTGTTCCATATTGGATGACGGCAGGTAGCTGAGCAACTCCTTGACCATGTCCAGGGTGTCCTTTTCATCGTGACCCACGAAATGGGCCACGCCGGAAATGGAAGCATGGCTTTCGGCGCCGCCGAGTTCCTCGAAAGTTACCTCTTCCTTGTTTACCGCCTTGATGACTTCCGGACCGGTGACGAACATGTAGCTTGATTTGTCGACCATGAAGACAAAGTCGGTGATGCCCGGGGAATACACGGCACCGCCGGCGCAGGGTCCCATGATAACCGAGATCTGGGGAATAACGCCCGAGGAAATAGTGTTGCGGAAGAAAATATCTCCGTAACCGGCCAGGCTGCTGATCCCTTCCTGGATACGGGCCCCACCCGAATCGTTTATGCCGATGACCGGCGCCCCGGCTTTCAGAGCCAGATCCATGATGTTGACGATCTTTTTGGCGTGCATTTCTCCCAGCGAGCCGCCGAGAACGGTAAAATCCTGGGAATAGACATAGACGACCTTATCGTTGATCTTGCCAAAACCGGTGATCACGCCGTCGCCGAGGAATTTTTTCTTTTCCAGGCCGAAATTGCCCGAATGGTGAACCACATATCCCTGCAACTCGACAAAGGTATTGGGATCGAACAAATACTCGATACGGTCTCTGGCGGTCATCAAGCCGCGGGCCCGGCGCTGGGCCAGTTTATCCAAGCCGCCGGCAGCGTCCCTTTCGTCGCGCAGCTTGATCAATTCCTTTATTTTTGATTTCATTTATTTCACCTGCGGGGTGAATTGTATAATCATTCCGCAAAAAAATCAAATTTCGCCCTCCAGCCAAGCAAAAAAGCGGCCCGGGGCCTGAAAAACGGTGAAATATATAACAAGGCCATTGAAAACTCGCTGCCCAGGCCAAATAAAACCCCCTCAGGGTTGAAAATGGCTGGGAATTATGGTAAAAACAAAGCAATGAAACATATACTCTTCACGATCAATCCCGGCAACCACAATGGCGATTTCATCTACCTGATCCAGAACGCGTCCTTAGTGGTCAAACTGGTCTTGCTGCTGCTGCTGGCGTTTTCAATTATTTCCTGGGCGATCATCATTTTCAAGCTCATGGAATATTCGCGGGCCAGGAAAAACAGTTACAAATTCCTGGATTTTTTCAAGAAAAACAAGAACTTCAGTGAAATCAACAATGCCAAATCCTTATACGGCAACAATCCCCTGGGCGAGATATTCCGTTTCGGTTACCGGGAGATTGCCCAACAGACCGGAAGCGGGCAAAAACTGGAAAAACTCGACCTGGACAGCCTGCACCGGGCACTGCTTAGGGCCTCCAACCAGGAGATCACCCGTTTTGAACGACTGAACGGCTTTCTGGCCACCTGCGCCTCGGCCGCTCCGTTCATCGGCTTGTTTGGCACGGTCTGGGGGATCATGAATTCCTTCCAGCAGATCGGTATCCAAATGAACGCCAACCTGGCCACCGTCGCCCCCGGCATCGCCGAAGCCCTGATCGCTACCGCCCTGGGATTGTTCGCCGCCATTCCCGCGGTCATCTTCTACAACCTGCTGCTGAACAAACTCAAAGTACTCATTGCCATAATGGAAGATTTCATCCTTGAATTCCTGAACTTAAGCGAAAAACTAAACTGATGAAAGTCCAATCCCGGCATCAATTGCACAGCAACCTGGCCGAGATCAACATCACGCCGCTGGTCGACGTCATGCTGGTGCTGCTGATCATTTTCATGGTCACGGCCCCAATGATGCAGACCGGGATCACGGTCAAACTGCCTTCGGCCGAAACCCGTACCAACCCGAGTTCGGGCGGCCTGGTCCTGACCCTGACCAAGGACCGCTATATATACATGAATGAGCAGATCGTCAACCTGTATTTCCTGGAATCCCGCCTGAAAAGCCATTTTTTGAACAGCGACAAGAAAATCGTTTTTCTCAAGGCCGACGAAAGCCTCTCTTACGGATACGTTATCGAAGTGATGGACATCATCAAGCTCGCCGGCGTGGACACGGTCGGCATGATCGTGGAGCAGAAGTCGCGGCAATGAAATTCAAATCCACACTGTTGCTTTCTGTCATACTCCACATCTCCCTGGCCGTGCTATTCATGATTCCTCCGGCGCGGAAAAACAGCGGTGAAATGACCTACTACGTCGACCTGGTCCAACTCGGCGGGGGCAGCGGCAAAGGCGGTGGAGGCGGCAGCGGCAAGGCAGCCGGTACGCTCAAACAGGAAACCCCGACCCAGGCCGCTTTGATCGAGGAAAAGAGCGGCGGCGTCAAGAACCTGACGGTGGAAAAGAAATTTCAATCTCCTCTGCGCTTTCCCGATAAGGAAAGCAAAAAAAAGGTTGAAGACAACAAAATGATCTCGGTTGTCCGCAAGGAAAGGACCATCGCCAAAAGCGAAACCCCGATCCAGGGGACAGTCATTGACCAAGGATTGAAAACCGGCATATCCAGCGGCGGAGGCGGCGGCAGCGGCGATGGCAGCGGTCCGGGCGGCCCCGGAGGTTATTTCCCACATGCATATTACATTGACCTTTTACGCAACCGCATATCTTCCTCATGGTACAGTTCACTGGTCGCTCCGGGGCTGAAAGGCAAACACATCACCGGCGTCTATTTCATAGTCCGCCGCAACGGTGAAATCAGCGACCTGCGGGTGGAACGCCCGAGCGGCGTCAGTTCCCTGGATCTGTCAGCGCGGCGGGCCATCGAAAACGCCGCACCCTTCGCTCCCCTGCCCAATGATTTTTCCTCGCAATACCTGGTCGTCCATTTTGAATTCGAATGGGAGAAATAATGAAAATACGCACAATAGTCCTGTTTCTTTTCGTCTGCCTGTTGAGCTGGCAACTTCGCGGCCAAGAGGAGATCACCATCCGCATCAAGGAAGGTATGCCCATGATCCCGGTGGCCATGCCGGAATTCCAGTTCAGCGAAACAGCGGCGCAAAAAAGCGAAATCAATAGTACGATCTACGAGACCATATGGAAAGACCTGGAGTTTTCCCGCATCTTCAAAATGGTGCCGCGCGAACATTATTCCTATATTCCCCGCTTCAATCCCAACGCCATCAATTTCAAGGATTGGGCCTCCATTCAGGCCAATATCCTCATTTCCGGCCAGCTGGAAATCACGTCCGACGAACGCATCATTTTTTCATTTAAAGTGTATGAAGTGGCAAGCGCCAGGTTCATCTTCGGCCGGAATTTCGGCGGCAAAAAGGAACTCAGCCGCTTGATTGCCCACCGCGCCGCCGACGAGATGCTGAAGCATTTCGGTGAAAAACCGCTTTTCACATCGAAGATCGTTTATATATCCGAAACAGGCAGCGACAAGGATGTTTACATCATGGACTACGACGGTTTCCGCCCGACCCGCATCACCTTCAGCAGCGCCATCGACATGCTGCCTTCCTGGAGCGCCGACAATGAAAAAATCCTATACACGTCGTACCGTAACCTCAATCCCGACCTGTTCATGTTTGACATCTATTCCGGAAAAACGGAACTGCTGTCAAGCGGAGGCAGCAATTACGCGGCCGACTGGTCTCCTGTGGCCGAGCAGATCGTATACACGTCTTCCAAGAACGGCAATGCCGAAATTTATCTGAAAAACATGAAAAGCGGCCAGGAAAAGCGGCTTACTTTCAACCCTGCCATCGACACATCGCCCTGCTGGAGTCCCAACGGCCGCGAGGTCGCCTTCACTTCCCAACGCAACGGCACACCGCAGATCTACATCATGGATGCCGAAGGCAGCAACATCCGCCGCATCACCACCGAAGGTTCCTACCACGATTCAGCCGCCTGGTCGCCCGACGGCATGCGCCTGGCTTTTGTTTCACGCATCGAGAACCGCTTCGATATTTACGTCTTCAACCTGAAAAGCAACGAGATCAGCAAATTGACCGAAAACTCCGGCCGCAACGAAAATCCTTCCTGGTCGCCCGACGGCCGGCACCTGGTTTTTTCCTCTAACCGCAGCGGCAAATATCAACTTTATCTGGTCGATTATGACGGCCGCAATGTTCGGCAGATCACGGCCGGCGGCGAAAACAAAATGCCGAAATGGCAGAAATCGCCAAAATCAGCCAAGTAAAGACTAAAGATTCCAGACAAATTTGACAAAATTATTCTTGTATATTATATTTTATATATTAAAAAATATTTAGGAGGACCCATGAAAAAATGTCTACTGATTCTGGTGGTATTGTCGCTGATACTGATGTTCAATGCCTGCGGGAAAAAAGCCGCCAAGGTCGCGCCCGTTCAAGAGCCTGTAGTGGAAAAAGTGGAAGAGCCGACGACCCTGGTCGAAAAACCCGTGCTGAGCGAGGAAGAGATCTTCCAGCAGAAATCCCTGGAAGAACTGAACAAAGACCAGATCCTCAAAAGGATCAACTTCGACTTTGACAAATACACGGTCCGGGAAGACATGAAGGCCATTCTTCAGGCCAATGCCAATTGGCTGCTCAAGTTCGCCAGCGTGGAAGTCTTGGTAGAAGGCCATTGCGACGAAAGGGGCACCATTGAATACAATATCGCCCTGGGCGAAAAAAGAGCCGAAGCCGCCAAAAATTACCTGGTCTCCCTGGGCATGAAAGCCGCCAAGATCAAGATAATCTCCTACGGCAAAAACAAGCCGCTGGTTCAGGGCGAGAACGAAGATTCCTACTTTCAGAACCGCCGCGCCGAGTTCGTCATCACCAAGAAATAGCCCGCATGAAGTTAAAGTTCATTCCGGCACTGATGGTGCTGTTGTTGCTCAGCCTGCCGCTGCAGGCGGTGAAAAAGGACACCCAGATCATCCTGGACGAAATGCAGAAACTTTCCGAATCCATAGCCAGACTTTCAGCCCAGGTCACGGAACTGCTCAAAAAATCAGGCATCAACGATGAAAAAATCAGTGCCATTGCCAGGAACCAGGCCGATTTAGCACAAAGCAAGGAAAATTTCATGCTCAGCATGCAGTTTTTCAAGGAAGAATTGAACGATCTGAAAAATTCCCTGAACAAACTGGACGACAAAATAGTGAATTTCCCGGTGGGAACCATGCCGGCGGTGACGGCCAATTCCGCCACCCCAGACGAGACCTCTCTGACCCAGGATCCTTCCAGCATCTATTACGCGGCCTATTCCGATTACATCAAGGAAAATTTCGACCTGGCCATTGAAGGATTCAGGCAATTCATCCAAAGTTTCCCGGAAAGCGGCCTGGCCGACAATTCCCTGTATTGGATTGGTGAATGTTTTTACGCCAAGAAAAAATATCAGGACGCCATCAATACATTCAATGAACTGCTGGCAAAATACAAGGACGGCGACAAGGCCCCGGCCGCCATTCTCAAAAAGGGCTATGCCCTGATCGAAATGGGCCGGCAAAGCGAAGGCATCGCCATGTTAAAGGAATTGATCTCCCGCTTCCCCTTATCCGAAGAAGCCTCGCTGGCCGGACAAAAAATCAAGGAGTTCAGCGAATAACATGAGCCAAGTCCGCAGTTTGAACCGAGTTATCCTGGTTGGCCGAATGGGAAAAGATCCCGAGATCACCGTGTTGGCGAGCAGTGGCCGGCAACTGGCAAAATTCAGCCTGGCCACCAACGAAGGGTATTTTGATAAAAACAACAATGCCTGGAAAGATTTGCCGACGGAATGGCACAATATCGTCGCCTGGGGACCACTGGCCCAGAAAGTAGAAAAAAGCCTGGGTAAGGGCGACATGGTGTTGGTCGAAGGCAGCATTCGCACCCGCAAGTGGCAGGACAAGAACGGCCAGGACAGGTGGAACACCGATATCCAGGCCGACAACGTGATCGTCCTGGACCGTCGCAAGGACTCGGCCGGACAGGGTTCGGGATCCTCCTATCCCGGAGACAAATCCCACAGGGATTCTTTTCCGGAGGCGAACGGCCAAAGCGCCCCCCCGTTTGAAAGCGCCAGGGAAGACCCCGCTTACGAAGAGGATCCATTTTAATGGCTTTCGTCAATTACAACAACAAGGAGATTACGGCCAAGATCGTGTATTACGGGCCGGCGTTGAGCGGCAAAACAACCTGCCTTCGGTATATTTTCAACTGTGACGAGGTCGACAACAAGGGCAAACTGATTACCTTGGACACTGATGGCGACCGCACCCTGTTTTTTGATTTTCTACCCATGGAGATCGGGAAATTGGGCAATTATTCCGTAAAGATCCAGCTTTATACAGTTCCCGGACAGGTGGCTTACGACACAACCCGCAAACTGGTGCTGCAGGGAGCCGACGGCGTGGTTTTTGTCGCCGACTCCCAGGTCATCCTGCGCGAACAGAACATCGAAAGCTTCACCAACCTGAAAAAGAATTTAAAACTCAACAACCTGCAATTCGAAAAAATGCCTCTGATCTTTCAATTCAACAAGAGAGATCTCAAGGAGATCCTGCCCATCAGTGCCCTGAATAAGGACCTGAACCTGGACAACAAATCCTTTTTTCCAACCGTGGCCACAAACGGGGAGAATGTGCTGGAAGGTATGCAGACCATAATCAAACTGGTCATCCTGCACTTGAAAAACCAGTTGTCCATTTTCCAGAAAGACAAGACCGTCATGTTTTCCCGGGAAGAAATGACATCCTCCACGCCCAAACCAAAAGAAAAAAATGTTGCTGCAAAGAACATGGCCGAGGAAATCCCGGTTGCCGATACCGAGGCTGAGGAGGTTTTTGAGTTGTCTTCCCCCATGGTGGACGCCGAGGATTCCCTGAAAGCGTCCGGCGATGAAGATATATTCGATTTGGAGGATGCCCAGGAATTAATAAGTGAAAAATCGGACATCGAAATTCCCGGGATCAATTTCGCCGATGAAGAACAGAAAGACACAGACTCAATCAAGTTTGCCGCGATAAAGACCGACGAGGATACCGGCGAGAGACCGTTTCATGTCATGTCAGCAGGAAAAAGCATCGACCTGCCAATCACGCTGGAGATCCCCGATGATTCCCAGGACGTCAAAATCAATCTCAATTTGAAAATAACCTTGAAAAAAAAGTGATCCAAGCCGCATGAAAAAAGTGACCTGTTCACTACTGCTGCTGCTTTTTTTATATGGCAGCAGCGCTTTGGGCCAGGAAAGTGCCGAAACCCTGGTCACGGAAAGCGCCGCATTCCTGAAAATTTTTTTTAAAAACAGGTTTGATGTCCAGGTGGCGATCGTCCGCTTCGAGAATGATTCGGAACTGACCGACACGGCAATGCAAAAGCTCTACCAACTGCTGATCTCCAACCTGGAAAACGAAAAAAATATCCGCATTTCCGACCTGTTGATCAATTTCGCCAATGGCCGGGGCGAATTCAATCTGGGCCGCGTCGACGACCTCCATTACCTGCTGGACCTGAAACTCATTCAGAACAAAAGCAAAACCGGCCTCGGACTGACCATCTTTTCCCGCCTGCAGGACAAGATCGTTTCTATCAAATACTTCGAAAAAGCTCTCAGCAAAGGGGAAATGGATTTCCTGAATGCAAAAAATTTCGCTTTTTCCGAACTGGGTTTTTCCAAACTGCTTGAATTTGAAAGCAAAAGAAACCTGATGGATATCCAGTCCATTTCAGGCAGTGACGGGCGAGAGCAATATTTTTTTTACTATCCCGATGAGATCGTCATTTACCTGGCCAGCAATATGCGGCTGGAAAAGGATTCCCAGTTCAAACTTGGCTGGACCAGGCCGGTCTATCCGCCACTTCATTATGAAGGCAAACTCCTGCTGCTGCAAACGAATCAGGGGCTTGTTTTGACGGCCGGAAACAATTTCTCCTCCTACGCCAAGGTCCTGGCCTTCCACGACAGCCAGTGGCAGGAAATCCAGAAAATCGATTTTGTTCCCTTTAAATATCTCATTTTAAACCAGATCCCCTACCTGGTCGGCGCCAGCTATGGTGAAGGCAGGAATTATTTCAAGGACAAAATCTATTTTATGCCGTTCAGCGATCCGGCCAACAGATCGGGCATCTATGAAAAAAAAGCTGCCCCGGCCATGGCCCTGGATTTTTCCGTCCAGGACGGACAGCTGCAAGCCTTTCACCTCATCGACCGCAACTACAATTATCATTTGTTCAGCGCGGAATTCGAAGAGCAGTTTTCGACACCCGAAAAGAAAGGCGCGTCCCTGGCCGCCCTCGGAGGCGAATGGCTGGCCATAAGTGATTACTCGCGCGCCTCCGACCAGTTGTTTTTTTATAACATCCAAAACGGCGGTCAAAGGCCGACATATTCGGAAAAAATCACAGGTGAAATTCAATTCATCTCCGCAGGCGTCTGGCAAAACATCAAGGGCTTTTGGACCGGAGTCAGGCAAGAACGGGACGGCCAGGAGCGGTTCATGGTCCAGTTTTGGGGAAAACGCGATGGATAAAAGTAAGCTGCTGTTCATACCGCTGGCGCTGACGCTGATTTTTGCCATCAAACCCTATTACGGGGGAGAGCTCACAATCCGGCTGAACGAGCCGACTTCCTTTACCCTGAACACCGCCAATTATTCAAACCTGATCTTCTATTCCCTGATCTACGAAAATTTCTTTTACTTGAAAAAAAACGGTGAAATATTCAGCAATGTCTTCCAGGAATACCGCTACGATGTCTCCGGCAAAACCCTAAGCCTGACGATCAAGGACAATCTCAGCTTCTCGAACGGCAAGCCGCTGACAGCCCGGAACATACAGGTTTCGCTTAAAATATTCATGAATTCCGATCTTTTTGCGGCCAGCAAATTGAGTAAAACGGTCAAGAACATTCGCGTCAACGAAAACCAGGTCAGGATCGAGTTGCTGGCCGACAATCCTGATATCCTGAGCCTGCTCACCGCCCCGGAACTGGTGGTGCTGGCCGAAAATGAACAGTCATTTTCAGGCATGTTTTTTCCCCAGGTATGGGAGAAAAACCACCACCTCATCCTGAACGCCAATCCATTTTATGCCGGAGGTCGGACCTATCTGGACAAGGTCAAGATCACTTTCAACGATAGCACGCCGCCTGACATCTTCCTGGCCAACCCGAACCAATTCAAGGAAAATTTCCAGGAATTTGATTCCGGCATTTTCCAGAACATTTACCTGTGCTTTCTGCAAAGCGATATGGGCCAGAACACCAAGATCGCCCTTTTCACCATTTTAAAGAGGTTCAACGAGGCCACGGGAAACAAATACAAGGAATTGCGCACCCTGACCAGCGACGAGGAATCGCCGGTTTCCATAAAGATCAAGACCATGTCCCCACAAAAAACCGCCTCCATCCTGAAACATTCCGAGACCAAACTCTATATCCTCGCCTCGCTTTCCAACCTGGAAAAAGACCTGGCCGCTTTTTTGAAAAACAGCAACCTCAATATCGAGACGCTATTCATCGATGACAGCCAGTTAATGGCTTTCCTGAACTCGGCTGCCATTCAGTACCTTCTCATCGACAAGATCTTTCAGAAAAAGGTTCCCGCCGAAGAAAAAATCAGCCGCATCCTGAAGGAGTCCAGTTTCAACCAATTCAACGCCAGGTACCTGCGCATGCTCAGCGAACTGGACGAGGTCAAATTCAGCAACTCCCAGGAACTGCTGATGGAACAGATCGCCCGCATCAGTGAAGCGATCGTCAACGACGGAATTATTTTCCCCCTTTTTCAGAAAAACTATTCTCTCTATATTCGCAAAGTATGGCCGGCAATGGAAATAGATTATTACGGCAGACCGCTGCTGCAAAAAGTGAGCAAAAACAATGATTAAAAAAACTGTCATCGTGGCCGGTTGTTTCTTCCTGGCCCTGAACGCCTGGGCCCTGGATGCCGGATTGATCGCCGGTTCCATCAGCCGGCCGTCCAGTTTTTTCTATGGCCTGTCGGCGGGTTCAGGTACCATCGTGCCCCTGCTCAAATTCGAGTTCGAAGGCTACCGGATCAAGGAAACGGGTTGGAACAGCCTGAGCGCCGCCGTAAAATTCCGGCCCAAGTTCGGCAGATTCGCTCCCTACGCCGTCCTGGGTGCGGGAAGCGAATTCGAAAAACTGAATTTCCGTTTCAGCGAGTACCGTTTCTATACCATGGCGGGCGGTGGTTTTCATATTTTCTTCACTTCCATGTTTTCGCTGCGTTTCGACCTGCGCTTCCTCCATTTTTCCGACATCAACAAGACCCGCGTCAGCGGCGGGATATTCATTCACATATAATTTTTTTTCCGATTCTTCCTATTTACTTTTAAAAGTAATCTCGATTTAATATAATATTCAACATGCTACTATAATTTAAATAGGTCTGGGGAGAAACGTGATGAAAAAAATTGTTTTCACACTGGCCGTCTTGATCCTGTCGATCTCCTGTTTTCAAAAAAAGTAAACAAAAACCGAACCCCCCGTCAAGGACAAACTCTACCTGATGGGCATTGCCATGCTGCGCCTGAACTGGGCCAGCGTGCAAGGCAACGAGATCCGCTTCCGCTACAGCGACCTGGGGCTGCCGGCCGATTTTTCAACCCGGGAAAGGGCCTCTTTCATGGTCGACGGCACGATCAACCACGGCGAATACGCCGTCAGCGGCCACCTCGACTACGATCCCGAAAACCGCATCACCGAGCCGCCGCTCGACTTCCTGCTCACCGTGGGCAACGAACGGGAGTCCCTGTCCCTGGGCGACCACAGAATGGGGGTTTTCCTGGATTCGGTTTTTTCCCGTTACTACCATCCTTTCCGCGGCGGCATCCTGGGCAAAAAAAGCGAACACGCCGGCGTAGAAATCCTGGCCGGCGTGAGCCGCGGCGAAGCCGGCAGCGAGGAATTCCCATCGAATGCCGGGGTCGGCCCGTATTATCTCAACGAATCTCCGATCCTGCGCGGCAGCGAGAACATCCAGCTGGTGACCAAAAGCGCCGCCAATCCCGGCCTGGAGGTCAGCTACACCCCCATGGTCCGCAATCGGGATTACTTCATCGATTACGACCGGGGGGCGATCATTTTCAACAGCCCGCTTTTCGCCTTCGACACGCTGGGGAATCCCGTCTGGGTGCGGGTCAGCTACCAGTTCGAATCCCTGGCCGGCCGCTTCACCCGGGATGTCCTGGGCGTCCGCGCCTTCGCATCGCCCTGGGAGTTCGTCAAATTCAACCTGTCCTATATCGCCGACGCCGACGCCACCTTGAGCCTGGGAAATGCCTGGGACAAGCGCCGCGGCATTTTCAGCCTCGGCGTGAACGTCGATTCGCGGCCGCTGACCTTTTTCGGAGAATTCTCGCTGAGTTCCGAACCCGGACAAAAAGAACAAAACGGATTTTTCGGCGGCGGCATCCTCAATTTTTCCAGGCAGCTCCGCCTCTTTTTCAACGCCTGGTCGATCAACGCCGATTTCCCGCTTTTCGCCAACCAGCAGCTAAAATACGGCTACAGCCTCTACCAGATCTTCCCGGCCTACGCCGAGAGGAACATTTTTCTTTCGCCTTTCCAGTTCACCCGCAACATCGGCGCCGAACTGTATCCTTTTTCCCTGGCCAGCCTGGCGGTCGATGAAAGGGAATCCCATGCTTTTCTGGAATGGGAAAACAAGCAACTGGTGCTTTCCGGCGGCTGGGGCGAAAAAGAGTCGCTGGGCACTGACCTGCACACCCGTACGTTTTACCTCTCTTCGTTTTTGAACGATGAAAAAACCAAGGCGTGGGCAAAAGTCCAACTGGACAGCGATTTTGATCAACCCAGGATCGTCAAGGACACCGCGGTCAGGGATTTCCTCCTGGGCGGACGGCAGCGCCTGTGGACCGGCGCCAAGGGGTCGGTCTTTTTCCAGTTCGACTACAGCGGCCGCACCTTCAAAGACCGGCTTGACCTGGCCAGCGACACCAGCGGCCGCTCAGCCTCGCTGCTGCTCGAGTACCTGACCGGCAGCGAAGGCGTCTTCGTGAGCTATCAAAAGGAGCTCCTGGACGAAACAAACGGCGGGCGCATCCTCGACGCCGACATCTACGAAGCGGGTATCCGCCGCCATATCAACAAACGCTTCTTCATCGATTCCCGCGTCCGCCGCGAAACCAGCAGCCAGGAAGGCAACAGCATGGAAAACAACATCCTGTCGCTGGGCGGCGGGTTTGAAACCCCGCACTTCCGGGCCATGGGCCGTTATGAACTCCAATTGAACCAGAACCAGGACCGCGAAGGCCGCCGGCGCCTATGGTCATTGTTCCTGTTCGGCTCGCCGCTCAAGGACATGAGCCTGAGCCTCAATTACTACAAGCAGATCGGCCGCGACATCGCCCCGGTTTCCCTGGAGGAACGATCCGAGGAGCAGCTGAATTTCAGGTTGCTGTGGCGGGCCAGGAACTGGCTTTCGCTGTATTCCCAGTGGCGCTACGACACCAATTTCGAACTGTATCCCCCCTACGACGGGATTCAAAGCAATTCCCTGGCCTCGGTGCAGGGCGTCAAGGTCACTTTTTCACGGAAACTCGAATTTTTGGCCAACTACAAGCTGCTGAGGATCTGGGGGCCGATCGAAAACCGCAAGGAATCGCTGGCGGCCGAATTTGGAGTGCTGGTCCAGCGCCATGTCCGCATCGGCCTGGGAGCCGAGATCATCGATTTCCATGACCACCAGCTGTTGGACGCCGACTACCATTCCACGGTCGGCTATTTCAAGCTGGTCGTCCTTTATTAAGCAAAGAGGAGAACAAAATGAAAACAAACTCCCTGAAAAAAATATGGCTCTTGATAGCCGCTCCCTTGTACCTGGCTGCTGCGCTGGCGGGTAATGATACCAGTCCCGATTTTTCAATCAATGTCACTCCACCCCAAAGGAGTATTAATGCCGGGGAGTCAACCGAATACAATGTGGTTGTCCACTCAATTAATGAGTTTCAAGACCTCGTAACTCTTTCCATGGAGGGTTTGCCGGATGGAGCGCAGGCCTCTTTTGACGACAATCCGGTCACTCCCACGAAGGAAACCAAGCTCAGGATAACCACATTATCAGATACCCCGACTGGGACTTACACCCTTACTATTAAGGGAGAGGGGGGCGGCAAGGTTCATACAACTACGGTGATCCTTGAGATAAAGGGAGCCCCTGATTTTACAATCAATGCGTCCCCACCGCTGAGAAGCATTTATAAAGGAGAAGCCACATTCTATACAGTCGTTGTTCACTCCATAGAAGGGTTCAATGAGAGCGTGAATCTTTCCGTAGAGGGACTCCCTTCCGGTGCATCGGCAAGTTTTGATCCAAATCCGGTCATTCCTACAGCCGAATCAAAACTCAATATTCAGACAACATCTGATACACCCTCGGGAAACTATGAATTAACAATAAAAGGAAGCGGAGGAGAGAAGACTCATTCAACCACAGTAACCCTTGAAATCAAGCCGTTCATTTCCGGCTTTTTGGAAAAAACATTTTCTCTATCCCAAGCCTATCCCGGTCAGCAGATCGAAATGACGCTGCTGCTGAAAAACAATTCGGGAAACGATTTCCATGATATTACCTTGCGGGATGAACTGCCTGCTTATCTGCTTTACCTGGACGACGACGCTTCCCCAAAAGCCAATCTGTCAGGCAGCAAAATCTCCTGGTTTTTTCGCCTCCTGAAACAGGGCAGTAAAATTAAAATCAAGGTGAAACTCAAGATTGCCGAGAATTGCCCCCCTTTAGAGATCCGCAATCTGGCCGATTTCCAGCACTCCCTGCTCCCAAAGCCTCTGGCTTCAAATCCAGCCGTCATTAAAATCCAGGAATTCCGCATCCAGCTAAACAAAACCGTCAGCCGCAGCCAGGCCCGGCCGGCCGACCTGCTTGAATACCGCATCATTGTCCGCAACCCGGCAGCGCACCCCCTGCCGGCCGCCCGCCTCCAGGATACCCTGGACGCGGAACTGGAACTGGTTTCCCAGCAGAGCGGCCTAGCCTTCCAGCAGCAGGGGGCGACGCTGATCTGGACAGGTGACATCGCTGCCGGCAAGGAAACCGGCATCTCGTTCACGGCGAGGATCCGCGCTGACGTTGTCGCCGGCACGCGCATCAGCAACGGCGCCAGCCTGGAAAGCAGGGCCCTTAGCGAACCGCTGCTCTCCAACACCGTGAGCACCCTGGTGGTCAGCGAACCCATCGCCAGCGCCCAGGTGCGTTTCAGCAAGAAAGCCGACATCCCGCAAAGCGAAGTGGGCCGGATCATCCGTTTCCGTCTGCTCATGGAAAACCGTTCGCCGTCCATCCTGCTCGCCCCCCGGCTGGAGGACTACCTGCCGCAGGGATTTGACTATGTGCCCGGATCAAGCGCCTGTGACGGCGTGAAACTGGCCGACCCTCCGGGCCGCGGCAGGCTGGACTGGCCGATCCCCGCCATCCGGCCCGGCCAGACGTCCGTCCTGACCTACCAGGTGGTCATCGGCGCCGATGTGCGCCGCGGCCGCAACGTCAACCGCGCGGTTTTCCATGCCCAGGACCAGTCCGGGCAAAACCTGCGCCTGGAGGCTGAGGCGTTCGTCAACATCTCCAGCAACACCATTGTTTTTTACAGCGCCGTGGAAGGCAACGTTTTCCTGGACCGGGACGGCAATGAATTCTACTCGCCGGCCGATACGCCCCTGCCCGGGATCGAGGTACGCCTCTCCAACGGCCAGCAGTCGCTGACCGACGCCAGGGGCCGCTATTCTTTCCAGAGCCTGTTCCCCGGCGATTACGCCCTGGGCCTCAACCGGGCCACGCTACCGGAAAGATACCGGGTGGTTTTCCCCGTCACCAAGGCGGTCACTCTTTTTGACGGCTTGACCGACACCGTCGATTTCGCCGTCAGTTTCCAGGGCGACGACGAAACACCGACCTGCCGCCTGCAGGGACGCGTATTCTTCGACAAGGTACCCAACCAGGCCTTCGATGCCGGAGAACCCCTGCTGGCCGATTTCAAGGTCGGGTTCGACGACGCCCTGCAGACGACCGGGAAAGACGGCTCCTTTGTCTTCAGCAAACTGCCGCCGGGAAAGCACACGCTCACCATCACCTACGGCGGCCAAACCGTTCGCCGTGAAGTGTCCCTGCCGCCGGGACAAACCATGCTGGATATCCCCTTGCCCTTCAGCGGCATCGTCATCACCGTACAGGGAGAAAAGTAAAATGAACGCCAAAAAAAATCGCACCCTGCAACCGGCCCTGATCCTGTTCTTCATTTTGCTGGCCGCCGCCCTGCCGGCCCAGACCACCGGCGTCAGCGGTGACAGCACCATCAACCAGTGCGAAACCAAGACGTACATAATCAGTGTTTTAAACAATTCCGGCAGCCCGTTGACCGCCATGGTCGTCACGGCAAAGCTGGGCAA
>SPCN01000339.1 GCA_004525465.1 Chrysiogenales bacterium
ATGTGCTTTCCTTTTCCAAATCTATATATAGTTCTCGAGATGTCAATAGGATTGAGATTAATGTCAATTAATGTCGTCTATTGTCACATATTATTAGGATCATCTAGGCGACACTTCAGCCCCCTAGGCCGGAATGACAAGGCCATCAAGAACTGGGAATCAGCCCTGGATCTCGATCCGAGCTTCGCTTTCGCCGCCTCTAACCTGGCCATAGATAGTTCAGCCCGAGTCAAGCGCGGTGGGGAGAAATCATTTGACTCTCAACGGGAGTTGCGCTATTAAAAAGGGGAAATCAGGGAAGGAAGGGATGTCCGGAAAAACGTTCGGTGATTTCCTTCCAACGATGTCCCAAGAATTGTAAGGGAGGCAAGCATGCATTGTCAGAACTGCGGCAAAGGCGTTGACGAAAAAGCGGTTGCCTGTATCGGTTGCGGGGTCGCACCCAGGACAGGAAATAAATTCTGCTACAATTGCGGGGCGCCGACGGAGCCAATCCAGATCGTCTGCGTCAAATGTGGTGTGGACCTGAGAAAGAGCGTCGCCGGCGGCGCCGCTTCAGGCAAAAGCAAGGTCGTCGCCGGATTATTAGGCATATTCCTCGGCAGCCTGGGCATTCATAAGTTCTACTTGGGGTATTCCAAAGAAGGCCTGATCATGTTGGTCATCTGCCTGGTGTCGGTCCTGCCGACTCTCGGGCTCGGCCCCGCCGCGATCGGTTTGATTGGCTTCATCGAGGGGATCATTTACTTGACGAAGTCCGATGAGGAATTCGCTCAGACCTACATCCAGAACAGAAAGGGTTGGTTTTAGGGATCGATCTGCCCGCCGGGGGAAGCTCGGCCTTGTTCTCGAAGTCGGACAATTCCATATTGAACCAGAATTCGGAGAGCAGATCAGGGTTACGGAATGACCCGTGTAGGACTCGAACCTACAATCCGCGTATTAAAAGATATCCAATTGGCTGGGCTGCAATAAAGCCCCGTCCGAGTATCCTCCCTGCCGAGCGTTTTTCGTGATCCGAAGAGCGTCTGGGAAGCCGGCCGCGGATCACGCCGCCGGAGTCTTTTTCCTTTTAAGGGCGGTGAAGACGATGGCGAAGATCACGATCAGGATGGCCGGGAGAATGGCCGTATAGCGGAGGATCTGGTGGCCGGTGGCGCCGCTGTCGGTCAACCAACCTGAGATCGGCAGGAAGATCGAGGTCGACAACATCCCCGCCCCGCTGAAGATCGATAAGCCCAAAGCGCCGCTCTCGGGGATGTTTTCCGAGATGAAGCCCAGCATGGTCGGCCAGAAAAAGCAGATCCCGACCGCGAACACGGCTGCGGCAAGGAAGGACAGGAACGCTCCGCTCAGGTAGCTCATCAGGACCAGCCCGATCGTGCTGACGATGGCCGAGAAGAAAAGCATCCCGGTCGTATTGAGGCGGTGGACGATCGGCCCGGCAAAACCGCGCCCGACGGCCATGATCCCGTTGATGAAGGCCAGGACCAGGATCGGCGCCGTCCCCGTCCCTTCCAGCAGCGAGCTGATCCGTTGCCCGGTCGTCAGCTCGGTGGCCGCGCTGAGCAGCATGCAGAACAGCATGATCAGAAAGAGGGGGCGGAAAATGGCTTTCCACATACCCTTATAGGACACCCCCATTTCGACGCGTTCCGTCTTGGGAAAGTCCTGGCCCCACATCAAAGCCCCATAGACCGCCAAGGGGACGACCAGAGTACCGACGAGGATCATCCAATCCAGCTTGAGCAGGTCCATGATGATGTAAGCGACGACGCTTCCGATCACGATCCCCCCCGGGAACCAGACGTGGAACCGGTTCAGCATCTTGGTCTTGGCATCGGGATAGATCGTGGCCACCAGGGGGTTACAGCCGGCCTCCACGCTTCCGTTTCCGACTCCGATGAACAAGGTCCCGGAGAAGAGCATCAGGAAGTTGCGGGAGAGGATGGTCAGGACGATCCCGACCAAGTGGAGAAGGAAGGCGATCCGGACGAACCGTTTCATTCCGATGACGTCGACCAGCGGGCCGCCGAGGAATTGGGCCAGGGTGAATCCCCAGAATGCCGGGGCCATGGCCAGGGCGATGTTTTTAGCGCTTAGCTCGAACTGGACGCCCCAGACCTTTTCCAGCCTGGCCCGGATGGCGAAAGTCATGGCCGTCGTGATCAAGGCCACGCAGCTGAGGAGGAAAAGACGCTTGGCGTTGGCATGTTTTTCGATCATCGCTGTTTCCTTCCTTGGGAAGATTCGGCCAGGATCGCCGCCCGCGGCGAGGTCTTGGCCATCGCCTCAATACGCCGGAACTATACTCAGCACGATATCGTCCTGTCAATGACTTCCATGATCGCGTTGTTGCGTTCCTGGGAGGATTCGAACCTCCGACCTTTGGATCCGGAGACAATAACCCCGCGGCAAGCCGCGGGGCATCAAGAGCGCAGCTTCAGAGCAAGCCAAGAAGTCGGAGATAAATGTCAATTAATGTCGTATATTGACATATATTGCTGGGATGATCTGGGGGGCGCCCTCAGCCTGCTGGTCCGAAACGATGAGGCCATCAAGAACTGGAAATAAGCCCTGGATCTCGATCCGAGCTTCGCCTTCGCCGTCTATAACCTGGCCGTAACGTACCTGGAGAAGGGGGACAAGGCCAAAGGGCATTGGCGAACCGTCCTTGACATCCCGTCGAGCTAGGATTTATCATCCTAATAAGCTTCAGCCGGCCGATGTGACAAAATAGGTGGATCGATGGTATTAACTTCCGGATCGCGCCTCGGGCCCTACGAGGTCGTCGCCCCGCTTGGCGCCGGCGGCATGGGCGAGGTGTACCGGGCACGGGACGAACGGCTGCAACGGGACGTGGCGATCAAGGTGCTGCCTAAGGCGGTTGCCTGCGATCCCGACCGCCTGGCC
>SPCN01000009.1 GCA_004525465.1 Chrysiogenales bacterium
CGCGCTCGGCCGGCAGCTCCGCGCCGAACTGGCTTCCCTGGACAACGAGAAATTCGCCAGTCGCAGCTTCCGCGAAGAGTGCCTGTTCATCCTGGCACTGAAGGAGAACGGCGAAGACGAACTGGCCGCAAAAAAAATCGGCGAATTTGAAAAACTTTTCAAGGCCGGCAAGGCTACACCCGAGGACCTGCGGACCTATGCCATGGCGGTATATGCCGATTTCAAGGCCGGCGGCACCCTGTCCCAATCGTTGTTTGCGGAAATGAAAAGCAAATTCTATGCCGGCGATATCGGCCTTTTCGCCGAGCCCCAGGCCGACTTCAAGCAAAAGATAGACCTGGATAGCCTGGCGCCGCTGATCCTGGCCTTCGAGAGCCAGATGCCCGGCGAAAAAGACCTGTTTGCCACCACCCTGTACCGCACCATCGAGGAGACGGGACTGTTCCTGAAAAAGACGAACCTGCAGGTGCAGAGACCGCCGCTGAACCTGATCAAAAATTACCCCTTCACCCAGGAGATGCTGCCCCTGCTGACCTTCATCAAATCCTACGACGACATGGCCCCCATATTCAGCGAGACAGCCATGGTGCAGTCCCCGCACACCGTCCCGGCGACCGAGAATCTGCTCCCGGTCACCTATACCAAGGTTTTTGCCCCGCAATATGAAACCGATACCGCCCGGATCGGGCTCCTCTCCTTTTCCCTGCAGCAACTCGGCAGAGACCTGGATGGGAGCTCCGAGCGCGTCATCCGCGAACAGGGACGCAGCCTGGACCAGTCCGGGAAAAAGTACATCCGCCTGCTGCTGGCCAGCCAGGCGGGATTGCAATGGCAGGGGGATGTGTTCCTGGCGTCTGAAAAACTGGCGGTCAAAGGCTCCGGTCAGAACGAGTTGAACCTCGAAGCTCCGGACAGCAAGAATGAATACTCGACCGCGGTTTTGGCCAACAAAATGGTTGCCGAAAAGATCTTCCTGGAAAATCCCGGCCAGGACCGCCGGCGCCTGGAAACCAGCCTGGACATGCAGAAAAAACTGCTCAGCCAATTCAAGACGGCCGGGTTCGTTCCGGCCCGATTCACGACATTCGAAAAAGATGAAACCGGAGAGTTGGTCATGCTGCCCGGCCCGGAAAAAGCCGATAAAATGACGATCGCCAAGTTGCAGTACGCGCTTCCCGACAGTTTCTGGCAGCAAATCCTGGAAAAAGAAACAGGCGTCCTGCAGGCCCAGGACCTTCTCTTCCTTTCCCTGTCTCCGCAAAGCCTGCGGCCTGTTTTTGAAAAAGAGCTGCGCCAATTCCTGTCCACCCGCGCCCGCGATTTTGCAGAGATCGCGGCACAGGTCGTGGCCCGTAAAATTTTAGGTTTGGATGCAGGCCCGGCCCGCAAGCAACTGGCCGACGTCTGGGACCATGAAACCGGCCTGCCGCTGAGCGCCCGGGTGGAAAACATGAATCACGGCCAGGTTTTCCATTATCAACCCTGGCAGATCCTCATCTACCTGACGGCCACGAAAGACAATGGCGATTTCCAATTCAAGCGCACCCTGGACTACTTCACCTACCTGCTGGAAAGCGAATGGGGCATGAACTGGAAAGCAGAGTATGATACTTTGCCGGCCGCCGAATACTGGCTGGTCAAGGAGTCACCCCGGGAGTACCCCGAAGCGGGAGACCTTCTGAATTTCAACGTGCGCGTTGAAAACCGCTGCCCCGACGGTTTGGCCAGCGCCGGCGATCTGCCCTCGTTGTTCATCAAGGCCGATTTCACTCCCAGCCTGGTTTTCGCGGGCAGCGAACTTCCACCCAACCTGAGCCTGTTCAAGGATTTCAACTGGGGCTACCAGGGACTGCAGAAGGATTCAACCCTGCAATACACCTACCAGGTGCTGATCCCGCGCGAGTTCAAGGATGACTACTTGCAGGGCAGCATCTGGGTCCGGGGTTACAGCGGTTACCAGCCCTTCGGTCCCGACTCGGCTTCGGGGGACTACTGCGAAAACTTTTTCCAGACCGCCCGGCTGCGCTTGATCCCCCAGGACATGATCCCCGGCTTTGTTTATGCCGATCGTAACAACAACGGCCGCAAGGATGCCGGAGAAACCGGCATCGCCGCCATCCGCTTCAAGGACAATCGCGGCCGCCTCTTCCGCAGCGACGCCGAAGGCAGGTTCACTGTCCCGGCCGGCCAGGAAAACGTGGCCGTGCAGATCGATTTCCGTTCCATCCCCGAAGACCTGGTGCTGATCTCGCCTCCCACCCAACTGACCAATCGCGCCCAACGCCGGGAACTGACCTACGCGCTGGTGCCCTGCCACCCGCTGCGCGGGTTTGTTTACCTTGATGAAAACCAGAACGGAGCGTGCGACGAAAACGAACCGAGATTGGCGGGCGTCCTGCTCCAGGCCGGAGAAAAAGAGTGCAGCAGCGGCCGCAACGGCGAATTCATCATGCACAACCTGCCGGATCTCTGGCGCGATCTGCTGAAACCGGCCGCCAAGCAGCCGCTGTTTTCGCAATCCTTGGCCCTGGTGAGAATTCACATCATTGAGGAGGATACGAAAGAGTAAAACAGGCCTAGGCAGCGCCAAAACCCGCGGCTGTCGGTTACACAGCGGCGGGTGGTTGACATTTTGCCGTTTTTGCGCTATAAATATGCTTTTCCAGGCAGGAATCGCATTATCAAGCCATTTTTTCTCATTCAGGAGGGGAAAATGAACATATACGCTTGCATCAAGCAAGTTCCCGATACCGAAGCCAGCATTCTGATCAAGGACGGCAAATCGATCAACGAGGCCGCCATCAAGTGGATCGTCAGCCCCCATGACGAATACGCGATCGAAGAGGCCTTGAAACTGAAGGAAAAAATCCCGGGCTCCACGCTGACCGCCGTGTGCCTCGGGCCGGAACGGGTGCAGAACGCCCTGCGCACCGCCCTGGCCATGGGCGCCGACCACGCCGTACACGTGGAAAGCTCCGTCGCCTTGGATAGCCAGAACACGGCCCGGGCCCTGGCCCAGGTCATCCGCACCGACAAGGAATTCGGAGTCATTTTCATGGGCAAGCAGGCCATCGACGATGACGCCTACCAGCTGCACATCCTGCTGGCCGAAGAGCTGGCTATCCCCGTCGCCACCAATGTCATGGCTTTCGCCTTCGACGGCGGCAAGGTCCGGGTGGAGAGGGAGATCGACGAGGGCGCCAGGGAAGTGATCGACATGGCTGTCCCCTGCGTCGTGGCCGCGGCCAAGGGATTGAACACCCCCCGCTACGCCTCGATGATGGGCATCATGAAAGCCAAGAAGATCGAGATCAAAAAGACCCCGCTGGCCGAGACCGGGGTCGACGAAGCCCAGAACAAGGTCCGGCTGCTCAAGCTGGCGTCCCCGGCCGAAAAACCTCAGGGCAGGATCATTGCCGGTGAAGCGGCCGACGCAGTGTGTGAACTAGTGCGCTTGCTGCGCGAAGAAGCCAAGGTAATTTAGGAGACGACTATGGCCAACATAGGATTGTATATCGAACTGAAAGAAGGGGTTTTCAAGAAATCGAACCGTGAACTGCTCAGCCTGGCCAGGAAAAGCGGCCAGCCCGTGCACGCTGTGCTTTTTTGCCCGGACGTGCAGCCTTATTTGGAAGAGTTGAAGGGCATCCAAACCGTCATTCAGGTGCAGGGAGCGGATCTCACTTATCAGCCCGACCGCTATGCCCGCACCCTGGCAGCGGTCATCCAGGAGTTCAAGCTTGATATTGTCTGCGGTATTTTTTCCGCCCAGGGCAAGGACCTGTTCCCGCGCCTGGCCGCCAAGGCCAAGGCCGGCCTGGTCAATGACTGTCTGGCCGTTGATCTCGACACCCGCAAAGCCATCAAGCCCGTATATTCGGGCAAACTGCTGGCCGAGTACCAGATAGACGCCGGGACGGCCCTGTTCACGATCAGACCCAACGTCATCGCTGTCGAAACCACGACAGCAACCAAGACCCCGGAGATCAAGACCGTGGCGTTGGACAACGGTGAATTGCAGACAAAAATCGTCAGCGTGGAGAAAAGCGCCTCACAAAAAATAGATTTGACCGAAGCCGAGATCATTGTTTCCGGAGGCCGGGCCATGAAAGGCAAAGAAAATTTCGCCATATTGGAAGACCTGGCCAAGGTGCTAAATGGCGGCCTAGGCGCTTCGCGGGCGGCCGTTGACGCCGAATACGCCTCGGCCGACATGCAGGTGGGACAGACCGGCAAGGTCGTCAACCCCAAGTTATACATTGCCTGCGGCATATCGGGTGCCATCCAGCATTTCGTGGGCATGAAGACCTCAAAGATCATCGTGGCCGTCAACAAGGACCCGGAAGCCCCCATTTTTAAAAAAGCCGATTACGGCATCGTCGGCGACCTGTTCACTATCGTGCCGCTTTTAAAAGAGGAATTCAAAAAAGTTCTGTCCTGAGCGTGAAAATAAATCAGGTTTGCGCGGTTTCCAGCAGAACCTTTTCATAATCACGCCTCAGTCGTTTGTTCTCGCTTTCCAGATTCCTGATCTGAGCGCGCAGCGTCCGCAATTCCAGCAGCCACTGCAGCAATTGCCTGTCGGTCTGCTTGCGGGATATTTTTACTTTAACCAGCTGAATTTCGATGTAATTATCAAGAGTCATTCATTTTCTCCCTGCGAATTATAAAACTTTCTCGGCTTGTTTTCAAATGGCAAGCCGCCAATGTCCCGCCTCTCCTGCCCGCGATTTGACTCTCCACTCCGATTCGGCTAAAATAAACTCCAAACAGAGGAGCGCTTATGGCTAAAAAAGCATTGATCACCGGCGTCACCGGTCAGGACGGTTCCTATCTCGCCGATTTCCTGTTGGAGAAGGGCTATGAGGTCTACGGCATGGTCCGCCGTTCCAGCATGGAGAAATTCGACCGCATCGAGCATATCAAGGACCGCATCAAGATCCGCCAGGCCGACCTGCTGGACCAATATTCCATCAGCAAGATCATCGCTGAGGTCCAGCCCGACGAAGTATACAACCTGGCCGCCATGAGCTTTGTCCCCACCTCCTGGGACCAACCGGTGCTGACCGCGGAATTCACGGCCATCGGCGTCACCCGCATGCTGGAAGCCATCCGCGCCGTAAATCCGCGCATCCGTTTTTACCAGGCTTCCTCCTCGGAGATGTTCGGCATGGTCAAGGAAATCCCCCAAACCGAGCTGACCTCGTTCCATCCGCGCAGCCCCTACGGCGTTGCCAAGGTATACGGTCATTGGATCACGGTCAATTACCGCGAAAGTTACAATATCTTCGGCGTATCAGGAATCCTTTTCAACCACGAGTCGCCGCGCCGGGGCATCGAATTCGTCACCCGCAAGGTCACCTACAATGCCGCCAAGATCAAGCTGGGCTTGAGCAAGGAACTGCGCCTGGGCAACCTGGAAGCCAAGCGCGACTGGGGCTACGCCCTTGACTACGTCGAAGCCATGTGGCTGATGCTCCAGCAGGATAAGCCCGATGACTTCGTTATCGCCAGCGGCGAGACCCACTCGGTGCAGGAGCTGGTGGAGATCGCCTTTGCGCATGTGGGCCTCGATTACAAGGATTTCGTGGTCCTGGACAACAAATTCATCCGCCCGGCCGAAGTCGACCTGCTGCGCGGCGACTTCAGCAAAGCTAAAAAAATACTGGGCTGGCAGCCCAAGGTCCACTTCGCCGAATTGATCAAAATGATGATCGATTCCGACCTGGCCCTGCTCAAAAAGGACTACCGCTTATGAATGAAAAGGAAGAGCGGCCCTGGGGTTGGTTCGAGATCCATTTAGAAGAGGCGAACCTGAAGATCAAGCGCATCATGGTAAAACCCGGTAAAAGGTTGTCCCTGCAAAGCCACGAACACCGGGCCGAGAACTGGGTGGTGGTGCAGGGGCAGGCCCTGGTCACCCTTGGTGAGGAAATTGTCAAGCTGGAAAAAAGACAGTCGGTCTTTATTCCGGAAAAAACCAAACACCGCATGGAAAATCCGGGAAAAGAAGAATTGGTCTTTATCGAAGTGCAGACCGGGACCTACCTGGGCGAAGACGACATCACCCGCTTTCAGGACGACTTCGGCCGCAGTTAGCCATTCACCCAACGTGCTGCAAAAATAAAAAGAGAAATACTCATGCTGCAAAAAGAAATCGGTCTGCAGGCGGTAGGCGCCGCCATGAACCTGGCCGCCACCATCCAGAATGAGATGACCGGCAAGTACACCCTCACCAAAACCGACCGCAGCCCGGTGAGCATCGCCGACTTTGCCGTGCAAGCCCTGATCTGTAAAATTCTGAGCAGCCATTTTCCGGGCATCCCCATCGTGGGCGAAGAAGATTCGCTGGCCCTGCGCCAGCCGGAAAACCGGGAACTGCTTGCCAAGATCATCCATTATCTGAAAAAGTGCGACGCGCCCCTGGAAGAAAAAGAGATCTGTGAATGTATCGACCTGGGCGGAGCGGAACCGAACGGGACCTTCTGGACCCTCGACCCCATTGACGGCACCAAGGGCTTCCTGCGCGGCGAGCAGTTCGCCATCGCTTTGGCGCTGGTCCAGGACGGGCAGGTCCGCCTGGGCATCCTGGGCTGCCCGAACCTGCCGCCGGCAACCGGCGGCACCCTTTTTTGGGCCATCCAGGGCCAGGGCGGCTGGAAGATCCCGGCCGCGGGCGGCAGCGCCGAACCCATCCGCGCCTCCGTCAAAACCGATCCAACCCGAATGAAATTCGTCGAAAGCTACGAGTCCTCGCACAGCGACAAGGACACTCAACTCGAGATCTCCAGGCTGCTGCAGATCTCCAATCCACCCGAACAGATGGACAGCCAGGTCAAGTACGGCATCGTGGCCTCAGGCGACGCCGACATCTACCTGCGCATACCCAACCCCGCCACCCCCGATTACCGCGAGAAGATCTGGGACCACGCTGCCGGAAGTTTGATCGTGGAAGAAGCCGGAGGCTGGGTCAGCGACATTGACGGCAAGAAACTCGATTTTGCCGCGGGCAAGACCCTGCGCAACAACCGCGGCATTCTGGCCAGCAACGGCCGCATCCACTCGCGGGTGCTGGAAGTCATTGCGGATCTGGACGGGCGGAAATAACGGAACCATTAACGATCAAATAAGGGCGGTTCGCGCTTGTCCCCGCCAGGGGGAACCGCCCTCTTTTTACCAGTCCCCCTTCGCGAGCGCCCAGGCCGCCTTGTCGGCGCTCACTGGCCGGTAGGTTTCAAATTGTTGCAGTAACTCCTCGGGATTTTCGGCGGTCAATATCATGGAACGATGGGCCGCGTCGAGAAATCCCTGTTCCACGACCTGGTCCAGAAAAGCCAGCAATGGAGTATAGAAGTCGCCGACATTGAGCAGGCCACAGGGCTTGTGGTGTATGGCCAGCTGCGCCCAGGTCAATATTTCAAATATTTCTTCCAGGGTGCCCAGTCCGCCCGGCAAAGCCATGAAGCCGTCGGCGAGTTCGGCCATCAGCGCTTTGCGCTCGTGCATGGTCCCCACAACCCGCAGATCGGAGAGTCCGCTGAATGCCACCCTCTTTTCATGAAGCTCCCTGGGGATCACGCCGATGACTTCGCCGCCGTTTTCCAGGGCGGCCTGGGCCAGCCGGCCCATCAAGCCGACCTTGCCGCCACCGAATACAAGGCCGATTTTTCTGTAGGCGAGAAGGACACCCAGCTGTTGCGCCGCCTGGATATATTCGGGTTTGGCGCCCGGGCTCGAACCGCAGAAGACGCATATTCTTTTCATGTGTATTCCCTATTATTTCAAGATGTCGCGCATGATCCCGCAGGCGGTTTCCAGGTCGGGGGTTCCCTGGGGCATTTGGCTGCCGGGGCCGAAAGCGCTGCGCGCCCATTCGAACAGCATGGGGCCGTTGACCGGGTCGTTGGCGCAGTCGTTGGCCTTGAAGTATTCCTTCAGCAGCCAGGCCGTACGCGGGAACAGGTGGAAATGCAGCCGCGGCTCGATCTCGCAAAAGGAGAGGACATAGACCCGCTCGGGCTTGACCGCCTGCTCGATGGCTCCGGCCACTCGATTTAGCATAACACCGAGAAGCTGTGCGGTTTTTTTTGGCAATTGGGCCTGGCTGGCCTCCGGCCCCTTCAGCCTTAAAATCAAATAACCGGGTATGGGGCAAGTAGCGCTTTGCTCCAAGCTGAACATCTCGTCTTCATGGATCATTAATTCCTTCGCTTGCCGGCTCATGGCTGCTCCCTTGATACTTTTTTCGATAACCGCCAATTAGATCGTAATTGCCTATTTCCAACGCGGAAAATCCCATTCATCTCTCTTTATTGTCAGATATAAGAACTCATTGTGGCAAAAGGGGGAATCATTGTCAAACCGGCTGGCTGCCCTTGACGGAATAATTTATCGCAGCGGCGGGAACAGTTCGGGCGGTTTGCGGTGGCGGGTTCCCTGTTCATAGGCATAGGCAATCCTGATCAGTGTGGGTTCGGAAAACATCCTGCCCAGGAATTGCAGGCCGGACGGCAAATTTCCTGAAGTGAAACCCATGGGCACGGTAAAGGCCGGCTGGCCGGTATGGGGGGCGATCAGCTGGCTGTTGTCGCCCCGATAGCCGCTGAAATCGCCGACCTTGGCCGGGGGCTGGTTCCAGGTCGGATAAATGATCGCATCGAGTTTCAGGCTATCCATCACCTGCTCTATGGCCTGGCGAAAGGCTATACGCTTGGGATCGTTGTAAACGTCAAGACAGGGGGAATCGGGTTTTTCATCGCGGCCGGTATTTTCGGCGAAATATAAAAGATCGTCTTTGATATAGTCGGAATATTTGCCGCTGGCGATGATTTCAGCAAAGTTCTTGACCGGAGCATCCTGGCCAAAAACCGCCAGGTAATCGTTTATATCGTGCTTGAAGGTCGAGCACCATTGGTTGGCACTCACAGCGGCGAAGTCGGGGATAGCGACGGGATCAACAATTTCAGCGCCCAGGGCCCGTATATCCAAAATTGCTTTTTCGAAAAGAGCCTTGATCTCAGGATGGACATCCTTTTCACTTAAAATTCGCAGCACCCCCACCCTGGCTCCCTGCAAGCCATCGGCCATGAGAAACTGCAGGTAGTTCTCGGGAACCTTGCCCTGACAATGCGCTGTGAGCGGATCTTGCGGATCGTAGCCGGCGATCACTTCCAGAATACGCGCGGCATCGGCAACGGTTCTGGCCATGGGACCACCCACATCATTGCGCAGGTACAGAGGCACAATGCCATACCTGCTGGTCAAACCCAAAGTGGATCTGAAACCGACCAAAGCGGTGTGCGCAGACGGACCGCGGATCGAATTTCCGGTGTCCGAGCCCAGGCCGACTGTTCCAAAACTGGCCGCCACAGCCGCGGCCGTGCCGCCGCTGGAACCGGCCGGAACATGGGCCAGGTTGTAGGGATTCAGGGTTTCGCCGGCCAGAGAACTGATGGTCACTTTGGGACTGAATGCCCATTCGGCCATATTAGATTTAGCCAGAACAATGGCCCCGGCCGCCTTGATTTTTTCCACCTGCCAGGCATCCTGCTTGGGAATGAATCCTTTCATGGCCAATGATCCGGCGCTGGTTTGCAGGCCGATGGTATTGAAATTGTCTTTCACTATAATGGGAATTCCGTGCAGCGGTCTTAATTTCCTTGTGATAAGAAACTCTTTATCCAGAGCCCTGGCGGTTTCCAGAGCCTGGGCATTGATCACGACAATGGCATTCAGTTTGCTGGGTTGGTCATAGGCGGCAATTCTTTCAAGGTAAGCGCGCAGCAACCGTTCACAGGTTAGAGTTCCGTTGCGATAACCCTGGTGAATTTCGGCAATGGTCATTTCCGCCGGATCAAAATTGACCGTGAGCAAACGCTTCGCCATACTGCAGCAGCCTGTTTGCCATAAGACAAGGGACATCACAAAAATCATGGTAGCGGCTATTTTCATTTTAATGGGCATTCATCCTCCCATGCTTCCTGATTCAATTGATCTTAATTCTTTAGCCCCTGTTTTTCAATATTACTTTTTCCCCTGGTTTTCCTGGCGGCAAACCAACCTGCCGAAATGGCGAATCTCAGCCAGCAGTTCCTGCAAGTCATTCAGATTGGTAAAAGGATTCATCAAGGTCAAACGCAGGTAAATTTCACCGGCAATAGTGGTCTGGACAATATAAAAGCGGCCATGGGCAACGAGTTGACGGCGCAGGCGGGCGTTGTATTCACCCCATTGGCCGGCCGGTACCTGGTCGGGCTGATGGCGGAAACAGACGATGTTGGCCTGTGGTTCGACTGCCAGTCTGAAATCGCTCTCACCTTGGAGCACGGTGGCGAAATCGCGGCTCAGGTCATAAACCCGGGTGACATATTCCGAGAATATTCCTTCCCCAACCGTCTTGAGCAGCATCATGACTTTCAGACCCATCATTTTCTTGGTGCATTCGATGGTGTTGCGGGCGATGTCCTGCCAGGGTACTTGCTGTTGCTCGGGAAGAAGGTAGCTCGCTTTTTGTGAAAAGATGCGCTTCAGCACGGTTCCATCGCGAAACAGAACCGCGGTGGCCAGAGCCGGGCAGAGCATCATTTTGTGAAAATCAATGACCAGCGAATCGGCTTCTTCAAGACCCTGGAGCAGGTGACGATAATTTGGCGAAAAACTGGCAGCCCCGCCGTGGGCGGCATCGACATGGAACCAGAGGCCGTTTTTTTTGGCGAATTCGCCAATTTCCGGCAGCGGATCGTAAGCCCCTGTGGAAGTGGAACAGGCGTTGGCCACAATGGCGATGACCTGCCGTCCCTTTGCCCGCGCGGCCAGCAGCATGGTTTCCAGCAATTCCGGGCGTACCTGCAAACGTTCATTGACCGGCAGCTTGATCAGCCCCTGGCTGCCGAGCCCCATGATCTTCAGGGCGCGGGCCACACTGTAATGAGATTCTGCCGAAACCATCACTGCCATGGGCAAGCCGCACGTGCTTTCTTCCCAGACGTCTCTGCCGCCGCGCTCCCGCCGGGCGGCCAAAAGTCCGGTCAGATTGCCCAGGCTGCCGCCAGAGGTGAGGATGCCGTCGGCCCCTGGCGCCATGCCCAGGCGCTGAGCCAACCAGCCCAGCACGGCTTTCTCGATCACAGTCCCGGCTGGTCCCACTTCATAAACCGCCATGCTGTTATTTAATAAGGCCGAGAACAATTCGGCCAGGGCGGTTATCGGGGCCGGCGGCGCCACCTGGTGACCACAGCAGCGGGGATGGTGCAGATGGATCGATTGCTGCAGCAGTTTCTCGGTAAGTTCGACAAAAGAGATGGGCAGGGGATCGGCGAGCAACTGCTGCCATTCCTGCCGCAATTCTGCCGGCTCGCGCCAGGGCATGACCGGAAAATCGGCACGCCGCAACACCTGATGCAGGTAGTCGGCCAGCCGGTCCACCAGCTGGTGCCCCTGCTGACGAAAAACCTCGCTGTCAAAAGCCTGCTGCAATAAAGAAGTCCCGGTTGCCTCCGGGTGATCATTGCCAGGGCTTTTTGGCGGCATGTTTTCTAAGTGATCATTCATGAGAGCTTAATTTCTTTGTTCCTATAACACCTGACGGCCAGGCTGAAGAGAATTGGCATTTTTCAATCAGCACCCAAACCGAAATGTGAACTAAAGCAAGTCTTTTTTGGTAAAAATGGACAAAAAGCGGTAGCCGCGGCCTTGGATGGCTTCGCGGCCGCCTTCCTCGCGGTCCAGCACGGCCATGATCACCTCGACCTTGCCGCCCTCGGCTTCCACCTGTTTGGCACCCTTGATGATCGAGCCGCCCGAGGTGATCACGTCGTCGAACAGGGCCACGCGCATGCCGGAACGGAAATTGCCCTCGATCATCTTGCGCGTGCCATGTGATTTCTCTTCCTTGCGGATGATAAAGGCCGGCAGCGGTTTTTTCTCGAGGTAACTGGTGACGGCGATGGCAGAAACAATAGGGTCGGCGCCGATCGAATAGCCGCCTACGGCGTCCACTTCAAAATCGGCGAGCATGTCCAAAAATATCCGGCCGCAGAGGGTGGCTCCTTCGGCGTCCAAGGTAGTGACCCGGGCATCGACGTAAAAATCACTGGTCTGGCCCGACGCCAGTTTGAATTCCCTGCCCTTGACCACCGATTTTTCGAGCAGGATCGAACGCAGGCGGTCTTTCAAACGAGCTTTCCCCTGAAATCGGTTGGCAGGACTTTTCGTAAATAAGGAGCGATTTCGATGATGGTATCTTCCAAAAACTCCAAATTTTCCGGGCTGAAATCCTCCCCTGCCTCATCTATGACCACCCCTTTGCGGGAAAGTTCAATAATGCCGAACCCGAGGTCGTCGACACATAGGATCGTGCTCATCATCTTCCATATTTTACGGACCTTGGCGCCGGGCCCCTTGATGAATTCAAAAAGATGCAGGTGCTTCATCTGGTTGAAATTGTTCTCGATCAGCCCCCGGTTCATCTTGAAGACCCGGGCCGCGAAGGCGTCGGGGGAGGAGATCGGGATCATGCCGGCGTTTACCAGGTGCTCGGGGTAGGCGAAAGACAGCACCATGTTGTCCTTGTCGGTGAGCAATATGGCTACTTCGTCGGGTTCCAGGTCGAAATTGTCACAGTAAAACTTGGCGATATCGTGGATGACCGATTTGAAAGCCGTATCCGAATGGCCTTCGCCGGTGATCATCTTGAATTTTTCGAGCAATAAATTGATGTCCTTCATGTTGACTCCCATTAATATAGTAAACTGTTTCCCGGCAAAAAACAAGAGGCCGGAAAAATTTCACTGCCAAATTCAAAACAGCGGAAAAACTCCCTGCTGGGAAATGATCTGTCCGCTGTGACTGGTATTTTCCAGCCGCAGGTTTCCGGTCACGATGCACTCCGACAAATGGACGCCTGGGCCGATGCTGGTGTTTTCCCAGAGCACCGATTTTTCCACCCGGGAAGCCGGCGAAATCTCGACATTTTCCGAAAAGGCATTAGGCTGCGGATCCGAGCAATATGCCTTATATTTCCAATTGGCACGGAAATACAGTTCCGGGGTACCCACATCCAGCCAGATCCCGTCATAAAAAACGGTTTGGAAGCGCAGGTGTTTTTTTTGAATGGTTTTGAAAAAGTTGGCTTCATCTATTTTTTCTACCGCCTTTTTTCTGAACAGGGCCACGCCGGCATATATCAATCCCGATCCGGGCTGCGGACCGTCGCTCTCAAGAAAACCGTCAGCGGCGACTCGCAGTCCGGCATAGTGGCCCGAATGGTCCGGGCGCACCAGCAGGACGCCGTCCACGTCCGTGCTTGTGGTTTTTTCCAGCAACCCGGTCAGAGGAATTTCCAAAAAAGTGTCACCGTTGACTGCCAGCAGCCAATCTGTAAAGAAAGGCAGCGCCTGCCTCAGCACGCGGCTGCCGCTCAACTCTTTTTCGCGGATAAAGTGAACACTGCTGCCGGCGGCGGCCGCGACCACCTGTTCACCCAGGTGATGCGTGTTGATGAACCCCTCCGAACAATCCTGGACGCGCAACTGCTGCAGCAGCAAAGTGAGCAGCGGCATTCCGTTCAGGGGAAAAACCGGCTTCGTCTTGATCAGTGAAAGCGGCTCGGCCCTATGACCGTAACCGCCGGCCAGAATGAAAAATTTCACTTTTGAAATTCCATGTTGCCGGAACGTCCGCTGCGCAGAAAAAGCCAATGATAGGAAGAGGTGATATAATCCTTTGCCAAGAATCCGAGTTCAGCAGCCATGGCGTCGATAGCGGCCGGCTCGCCCTCGATTTCCAGGAAATTCCCGATCGGCGTCTCATCGAGCATGACACGGATGCCTTTTCTTTTAAACACTTCCCGGTATTTTTCATAAATAAAAAAAGTTTTAAAACCGACGCCCAACAGGATCTTTTCCATATTGGCGAAATCGGAAATCCCGGCCTCGATCTCCTCGCGAATCTTATATAGAGAGCTTTTTTGCACCGGCATTTTCATGGTCAAAATGCTTCCACTGTCCAGCCGGCGCAAACGCAGGAGAACACCGCGTTTTTTCAAACGCTGCCGGGAGGTGTCGAAGACCAGATTCCTTTCCAAAGCCCGGGGGCACTCCAGCACCGCCTCCAGGCGCAGAAGTTTTTCACGCCATGGTTCCAGGCGCTCGACCTTAATTTTCACTTCTATTTCAACCGGGGTTTCAGTAATCACGGTAGCGGATGAACTCCAGCAAATTCGCCATTGACTCGCGATAGGCAGAGGCAGGGAACGATTCCAAAAAAGAGGCGCATTTTCTGTAATAACGATCGATGATCTGCAGCGACTGCTCTTTGATGCCCAGGATCCGGCACCGCTCCAGCAGCGGCTGTGGTCCGGAGCGGCGGAAATTCTTGATGAGCGGCAATGCGTCGTGGCGCAGCAACAGGATATAGGGCAGGGTCACCTTGCCTTCTTGCAGATCCTGAAAACGGCTTTTGCCGGCACTGTCGGAAAAGATATCCAGAAGATCGTCGCTGATCTGAAAGATCATGCCGAAATCCTGGCCAAAACGGTAGAAATCGGCAGTTGCCCGCGCCGGTTTGTCATTCAATTGGGCTGCCAGCCGGGCAATGCCGGCGAACATGGACGATGTTTTTTTACGAATGATGTCAAAATAGGTACGGGAGTGAATGCGGTAATTGAAGTTATTGGCAAATTCCAGGATCTGTCCCTCGATCATCTGCCGGGAAGCGTCCAGCATCATGTCCATGCTCCTGCTACGATTTTGAGCAGAGATCATGCGCAGCGAGGTAATGAATAGAAAATCACCCCAGAGCAGGGAAAGATAATTGCCGAAATGGTGATTGGTTGTTTTTTTGCCGCGGCGCCAGACGGAATTGTCCACAATATCATCATGAACCAGGCTGGAAAGATGAAGCATTTCAATGGCCGCCGCCATCTGCGGCAGCCCTTCAGTGTCAGCGCGGTTCATCCCGGCCAGCAGGAAAAAAAACGTGGCGCGGATCTTTTTTCCCTTGTCGACCGGAGTGTGCTGACGCAGTTCAGAAATCAAGTTGACTTTGCTGCGGAGTTGCCTGGCCAGAACCTTTTCCGTAGATCTGAGCATCGGCAGAATCGGTTCCTGCACTTTTAAATAGTCCATGGGTAGTGTTTATCTTATCATCCCCAACGGAATTTTGCAAACAGTAAACGCTTGACAAAAAGCCCGGCCTAAAGCCCGGGACCGCGAATGAATCGTATTATCTGAGCCAACCGGGAGGGACCCCGGCTTTACGGGCTTTTTCGTGAAGATCTTCCAGCTGCGTCTCTGCCTGGCTTAAAAAAAGCTTTTTCTGCTCGGTCTGATTGGTCAGTTGTGAGATCTGGACCTTGATGGCATCTTGTTCGGCCGGAATATTTTTAATATAGAAATCGGACCATAACTTGTTCAAATCCAACTGTTCACGATCAATGTCTTCCTTCAACTTGGCGATGCGTTCTTGCAGTTCGTCCTGTTGTTTTTTCCAAAAATCAGGCTGCTTGGTTTGATCCTCACCGCTCTCTTTCCCGGGCAAAGACATGGCCGTTTCCTCGGGGAGGGGTTCGTCGGATTCCAACTGCACAAACCCATATTTTTTACCGCCAACGGAAACCGAATTGATATTGCTGTCATTGACAACCAGCTTTGACTTGGCAATGTTTTTTCTTCTTTCTTCCTCCTGCTTTTTCAATGCGACCAGGTCAATGCCATTGCTGAAAAGCGGTACGAACCCGGCGCCTATGAAACAAACCAGCAAAGCTAAAAGGACGATTTTCATTTCCCGTTCACCTCGATCTTCACCAGCCGGTTCTTCCTGCGCTCCGCTTCACTGCTGTTGTCGAATTGAGGTTCCTTTTCACCGTAAAAGAACGTCTCGATATGGGCGGCATCGATCCCATACTGGCTGAGTAAAATATTCTTGATGGTTTCCACCCGCTCCGAGGAGAGGCGCAGATTGTATTCTTCCCGGCCGATGCTGCAGGTATAGCCGCGCAAGGTGATCAGGTATTCGTTTTTGGCGGCGATAAAATCCTTGATGGCAGTAAAATCGGCGCCATGATCACTGTTGGGCTGCCTGCTGTCAAAATCGAACATGACATCCACTTTCAGGCTAGCGATCATTTCTTCGGTTCCCGGCTCACCTTCAGTCTGTCCAGGTTCCTCGCTTTCGGCTTGCAACGTTTCCACGATCGGGATACTTTCCCTTCCCCCGGGACCGGCGGAAACAATTTTTAACTCTTTGGGCAGGACCAACATCCGGTCGTTGACCTTGATATCCGAACTGGCATCCAGTATTTTCACCGTAGAATTGGTGTTCTCGCTGTGAATCACGATACCCAGGCCTATGATCAAGGGCGGCAGATCAGAAGCCACTTGGCGGTAAATCAGCAGGAAAGTTCCTTTGCCGACCACCCCTTCTCCCAGGTCTACTGTCACATATTGAGATTCGCCGGCAATTTCTCCGCGCTGGCCCATGGACAAATCGAAAAATACAACATGGCCGCTGACCGCGTTGCTGGGAATGCGGCAAAGCCTGTAATCAATTTTTTGGATAAATAACGTCTGTTCCGGCTTGTACAGAATGGCGAAATCACCGATATTGACAGGGTTGCAGCCTTTCTGCAACTGGATTACGGCCTGCTCGTCATAAATACAAGTAATCTCGGCCAGCGATTTCTTCAGGAAATACAGGCCCAAACGGTCATGGTTGCGGGGGTGCCGGATGACCCGGCCTTGGCTTATGATCATGAGCAGGTCTCCCTCTTTAAGCCCGGCCTGGGAACCTTTATTGATCACCAATTCATCCAGGTCGGAAAATTCCCTGCGTTCGGGAGTCAATGAGTTTTTGCCGACGATCCTGATATCCTGCGGCACAGCGTCTTTGATGAAGTATGAACAGTTCAAATCCGTTTCCGATATCAACAAGGATTCCGGTAAAAAGACATACGCTTTCTGCATATTTAATATTCTTTTGCTTTCTTCAGCACTGCTGATCAAGGCCGCTGCAAAAAAAACAAAAATGATAAGAAAAAACAATTTCTTCATTTTTTTCTCCCCTGTTTCAGTAAAATGGTCTGAATGCGAGTATTTTTCCCATTACATATGATTAATAAATGAAAAATAATGGATTGTCAAGTATTTTGGCGTTTACCACAGCAATAACGACCCGACATTTCAATAAATGAAAGCCGGGTTCACATGCCTACTAATTTCATGATGAAATAGGAAAATGAAACAAAAACCAGACTTTTAAAAATAAAATACACCACTGCGATGGAAATGCTTTTTTGGGGGCTGATCTTGGCAAAAAAGGCGATGCCCAGAGCCAGGGCCGCGAGGTACCAGATGGAAAAAAAATCGAACTGGGCAAGCACAATAAAAGACAAACTGCGGAAGTCCATCCCCGGGAAAAACATGGTTAGCCCGGTATGGATCAGCGTGGTTTTTTTCATCAAGATCAGCGATGATTTCAGTATCCCGCCCAGGAACATGTCCAAAATGGACGCATGCACTACCCCGGAAAAATAGTGAACATAATTTCCTTCGCTGCCGGCGACCTTGAAAAAAAGATAGATAAAAAAAGCGGCCACCACGATCATCAGCCCGGCGAAAACAAGCGAAAGCATGGCGCCGGTCAGGCGTTGGCTGGGCGTGAATTTGTCCAAATTGGCCAATTGCTCTTCGCTCAGTTTGTCTGCCATTTCCGAATCACGGATGAACTTGGCCTGTTCGACCTTGGTGATGGGATAGGTAAGAAATGTGGCGATGGCAGTCAACAGCAGAATGACGGCCAACACAGCCTGCCAGCGTTTTTTCTCCATTATTTTGCCGATGGTTTGAGCAGGATTTCCGATAACGCCGATAAAATCATTGTAAAATTCGTTCATTTTGCCTTCCTCGACTTTTCTTCCCTCAAGTGTTAACCATCCTGCAAATTTTTCATCCCTACTCCTGAAAACAATTATACGGAAAGGATCGCTTTTGGTTCAAACCGCGATTTTTCCGAAATTGCCTTGAAAAAATACGCCGCCGCCGTTGTTCTGGCGGACTTTTTCAAGTATAATTGAAAATCGACAAGCGGTCAAGGAAGAGAGATGAACTATAACTTTACTGAAATCGAAGCCAAGTGGCAGCGGCTCTGGCAGGAAAAGCAAACCTTCCGCACTATTCTTGATGGGCAAAAGAAAAAATATTATTGCCTGGAAATGTTCCCCTATCCTTCCGGTTCCGGCCTCCACGTCGGTCATCTCAAGAATTATGTGCCCACCGATGCCTTCTGCCGCTTCAAGAGCATGCAAGGTTACAATGTTCTGCACCCCATGGGTTGGGACGCCTTCGGCCAACCGGCTGAGAACGAGGCCATTCGGCTTGGCCGCAATCCGCGCCAGATGGTGCCCGAATACGCGGCCACTTACCGCGAAACCTTGATCAAAACCGGTTGTTCATATGATTGGCAACGCGAAATCAATTCCAGCCTGCCCGATTACTACAAGTGGACACAGTGGATCTTCCTGTTGCTCCATCGTAAGGGGTTGGCCTATCGAACTACCGCGCCCATCAACTGGTGCCCCTCCTGCAAGACAGGCCTGGCCAACGAAGAGGTCAAGGACGGCCGCTGCTGGCGTTGCGATGCCCCGGTCGAAAAGAAGCCGATGCCGCAATGGTTCTTCCGCATAACGGCTTACGCTGACCGCCTGCTGGCCGACTTGGAAAAGCTCAACTGGTCGGAAGGGATGAAGGAGATGCAGCGCGACTGGATCGGCCGCAGTGAGGGGACTGAGGTCGATTTCGCCCTCAAAGACAGCAACCTGATCATCCGTGTCTTTACCACCCGGCCGGATACTCTGTTTGGCGCCACCTTCATGGTGCTGGCCCCGGAACACCCGCTGGTGTCGCAAATCACCGCCCCGAAGCGGCGCAGTGAAGTGGAGGCCTATATCCGCAAGGCTCAAGGCGAATCGGAGATCGACCGCCTGAATATTTCCCGTAGCAAGACAGGCGTTTTCACCGGCGCCTACGCCATCAACCCGGTCAACGGTAAAAAAATCCCGGTCTGGCTCGCCGACTACGTATTGATGAGCTACGGCACCGGAGCCGTCATGTGCGTGCCGGGCCATGACGACCGGGATTTTGAATTCGCCAGGAAGTTCGACCTGCCCATCGTGCAGGTGGTCAGCCGCGACGGTTCAACCTATGAACTAAAAACCGCGGAAGCGGCTGAGGGAATCGCCGTCAATTCCGGCGCCTGGAGCGGTTTGTCCTCAAGCGCATTTAAAAAAGCGATCGTACCCTGGCTGGAAGAAAAAGGCCTGGGCCGCCCGACGATCAACTACCGGCTTCGAGACTGGCTGATTTCCCGCCAACGCTATTGGGGAGCACCGATCCCCATCGTCCATTGTTCAGGTTGCGGTGAAGTGGCGGTACCGGAAGCGCAGCTTCCGGTCCTGCTTCCCGACGTGGAGAACTACCAGCCCTCCGGCACCGGAGAGTCGCCGCTGGCTCTTATTCCCGAGTTCGTGCAGACCGTCTGCCCGAAATGCGGCGGCGCGGCCCGGCGTGAGACCGACACCATGGGTGGTTATGCCTGTTCTTCCTGGTATTTTTTCCGTTTCGCCGACGTCGGCAACGACAAGTTTTTCGCGTCACGGTCAGCCCTGGACTACTGGCTGCCGGTGGATTTATATACCGGGGGCATCGAACATGCCCGTTCCCATTTGCTCTATGCCCGCTTCTGGACCAAGGTGC
>SPCN01000035.1 GCA_004525465.1 Chrysiogenales bacterium
CAGGATGTGCTTGATGCCATAGCGGTGGGCGGCGATGATCTTTTCCTTGATGCCGCCGACCGGCAGGATCTTGCCGCGCAGGGTGATCTCACCGGTCATGGCGTAATCGGACCTGACCGGAATACCTGTCAGCAGGGAGAGTAGTGATACGGCCAGGGTGACGCCCGCTGATGGTCCCTCTTTGGGCACAGCGCCTTCGGGGATATGAAGGTGAATGTCGTAATTTTTCAGTTCTTCGGTGTCCATCTCCAGCTCGAAAAGTTTCAGTTTGGTGTAGCTGAAAGCGGCTGACGACGACTCCTTCATCACTTCACCCAAGCGGCCGGTCAGGATCAATTCCCCCTTGCCTTTCAGCATGCGGGATTCCACCACCAGGATATCACCACCGGCCGCGGTCCAGGCAAGCCCTATGGCCACGCCAATTTCGTTGCTGTGGAATATCTTCTGGTTGTTGTATTTGGCGATGCCCAGGTATTTCCGCAACAAAGCCTGATCGATGATCTTGTTTCCCTTTTCCTTGCGCTTTTTGCCCGTTTCGACAATGTTGCGGGCGGTTTTTCTCATGATTATCGCAATTTCCCTTTCCAGATTGCGCACGCCGGCTTCGCGCGTATATTCGTTGATGATGCTCAGCAGGACGTCATCGCTGATCTGGATTTCGTCCGGGGAAAAACCGTTTTTTTCCGCCTGCTTTTTCAGCAGAAAAATCTTGGCGATCTGCAATTTCTCCCTTTCGGTATAGCCCGGGAGCTCGATAACTTCCATGCGGTCCAGCAGGGCCGGAGGAATGTTGTCGGTAAAGTTGGCCGTGGTGATGAAAAAAACTTGGGACAGGTCAAGCTCCAGGTCCAGATAATGGTCGGTGAATTCAGCATTCTGCTCGGGATCGAGAGCTTCGAGCAGTGCGGAAGCCGGGTCGCCGCGGAAATCCGAATTCAGTTTGTCGATCTCATCGAGCAAAAAGACCGGGTTCATGCTGGCGGCTTTTCTCAGGCCTTTTATGATCTGACCGGGATAGGAACCGATATAGGTGCGACGGTGGCCGCGGATTTCCGCTTCATCCTTGACCCCGCCCAGCGAAACGCGGACGAATTTACGGTCCAGGGCCCGGGCGATGGATTTGGATAGGGAGCTCTTGCCCACTCCTGGTGGTCCGACAAAACAGAGGATCTCTCCTTCCGATTTCTTAACCAGCAGCCGTACGGCCAGGTAGTCCAGTATTCTCTCCTTGACCTTGCGCAGTCCGTAATGGTCCTCGTCGAGAATCTGTGCCGCCAGCCGAATATCCTTGTTTTCCTTTTTGAATTTTTTCCAAGGGATGGCCAGCAGCCAGTCCAGATAATATCGGGAAACCGTGCCTTCAGCTGAAAACGGCGGCATGGCAGCCAGGCGTTCCAACTCCTCTTCGGCCCTGATCTTGACGTACTCGGGCAATTGGGCCGCCATGATCTTTTTTCTATATTCTTCGTAATCGGTTTCCTGGCCTTCCTCGCGCTTTAGCTTGGGTTCGATGTCTCGCTGGCTTCTGAGCTGCAGGACCTCCTTTTTCAACACGTTGTAAACCCGGACGGCGCGGGCATAGGTATTCAGCTCCTCCAGCAGCGATTGTTTGATCTTCAAGGGGATGTTGATGATGGAGATAATAATGTCCGCGGCATCGGCCAACTGGCTGGGTCTCAGCCGGGTCATGATGCCTGGCAGGCGGACCCTTTTTAAATTGATATATTCTTCGAACAGGGCGATAAGGTTGCGCGAAAGTTCCAGCAGGTCCTTGCTGCTATCAGTGTGCTCCTCCAAAATGTCCAGTCGTACAAGGTGAAAATCGCTGTTGTCGACATAATTGAGGACCTGTCCTCTTTTCAAGCCTTGAACCACGATACGGTAACTGCCGTTGTTCTGTTCAGCCGATTTTTCGATCTTGGCAATGGTGCCGATTTCGTACATTTCTTCGGGCAGTGGCGCTTCGGTGACCTGATTTTTTTGAGCGGCCAGGAATATATAACCGCCGTAGGTGCTCAACGAAGCCTTCAGGGCGATGACCGATTTGTCGCGACCCACCAGGATCGGCACGATGACGGTGGGGAAGGCCACCAGCTCCCGCAAGGGGATCAGGGGCAGAATCAGTTCCTTGGAATTCAGGCGATCCATTTTTTGTCTTTGATGAAATCACCATCGATCAGCACCTTGCTGAGCTGATCTTTTTTGGATGGGATTTCGAACATGAGATCAAGCATGATCTCTTCAAAAATCGCACGCAATCCCCTGGCGCCGACGCCACGGTCGCTGGCTTGCTCGGTGATCTTTTCCAAAGCTTCTTTGGAGAATTCCAGGTCAACTCCATCCATCTTGAAGAGGGCCTTGAACTGCTTGGTGATGGCGTCCTTTGGTTCCAGCAGGATGCGGTACAGTTGCTCTTTGTCTAGCTCATTGAGAACACCCGTCACCGAGAAACGGCCGACCAGCTCGGGGATCAGGCCGTAGCGGATCAAGTCGTCGGTTTGTACCTGTTCGCAGATGTCTGAGCGGAAATGGCGGTTCTTTTCCTTGTTGTTGCTGAAACCGATCAGGTTTTTTTTCAGTCGCCGGGTAATGATCTTTTCCAAGCCTACGAAGGCGCCGCCGGCTATGAACAATATATTCCTGGTATCGATCTTTAAAAATTCCTGATAGGGGTGCTTGCGTCCACCCAAAGGCGGGACATTGGCCACGGTGCCCTCGACGATTTTTAGCAGCGCTTGTTGCACACCTTCACCGGAAACGTCACGGGTGATGGAGGTGTTTTCACTTTTGCGCGAGATCTTGTCCAGTTCGTCGATATAGATGATGCCCTTTTCCGTCAGTTCTTTGTTCTCGCCGGCAGCTTGATAGAGTTTCAGCAGGATATTTTCAACATCTTCGCCTACATATCCGGCTTCGGTGAGAGTGGTCGCGTCGGCCATGGCGAACGGTACATCAAGGATCTTGGCCAGGGTTTCAGCCAGCAGGGTTTTGCCGGTGCCGGTCGGTCCAATAAGCAGGACATTGCTCTTGCGGATATCGACTTTGGTCAGGTTCTGGTTGTGGCTGATCCGCTTGTAATGGTTGTAAACGGCCACGGCCAGCTTCTTTTTCGCTGAGTCCTGGGAAATAATATATTCGTCAAGCTTGCCTTTGATCTCGACCGGGGTCAACAACTTTATTTTTTTTCCGCTGATCGGGGGCTTCGGCGTTTCCCCGCCGCTGAAGATCAGGTTGTATGCGGTTTTGGTGCATTCGTCGCAGATGTATACCCCTGGGCCGGCGATCAGTTTCATGGACCGCGATTGGGGGATACCGCAAAAGCTGCACCGGGCTTCTTTTTCTTCCTTCATTTGCTTCCCTTTTTTTCCTTTTTGCGATCACTGATCACCGAGTCGATGATGCCGTATTTCAGGGCTTCATCAGGAGACATGATACAGTCCCTTTCAATATCCTGGGCGATCCTTTCGCTTTTCTGGCCGGTGTGCAGCGCCAGGATCTCGATGGTTTTATCCTTGACTTTGCGGATCTCCTCGGCCTGGATCAAAATGTCGGTGGCCTGGCCTTCAAAACCTCCTAGAGGCTGATGGATGATGATTTTGGAGTTGGGAAGGGTGAAACGCTTTCCCTTGGTGCCGGCTGAGAGCAGAATGGCTGCCATGGAGGCCGCCTGGCCGATGCAAATGGTCACAACATCGTTCTTGATAAAACGCATGGTGTCATATATGGCCATGCCGGAACTGATCACGCCACCCGGGGAATTGATGTAGATGGACACGTCTTTCTCAGAGTCCTCGGCTTCCAGAAACAGCAGTTGGGCAATGGTGACGTTGGCTACGTTGTCATCGATGGCCGAACCGAGGAAAATGATCGAGTCCTTCAGCAGCCGGGAATAAATATCATAAGCCCTTTCGACATTGCCTGATTGTTCGATAACCATGGGAATGAGTGGCATGCTATACCTCATTAATTTTTATTTTATCCCTGATGAACGCGTTGATCTTGACGTTCAGCAGGTGGTCGCGAAGTTCCGCCGCCTTTTTTTCTTCGCTGTAATATTTCCTGATCTCCTTTTCCGGCAGTGAATGGTGTTGGGAAAGGTGGGCGTATTCTTTTTCCAGATCCTGGTCGGTCACTGCGATATGGTGCTGGCGATGAACCTGTTCCAAAATCAAGGACAGACGTACAGCTTTTTCGGCTTGAGCGAACATCATCTCCTTAAACTTGGCTTTCTCTCCGTCATCCTTAAAATTCAGTGGGCGGCGGTTCTGTGTAAGTTGGCGTGCCACTTCCTGTTCCTGCAGTGAGCGTGGGACTGGAAATTGGCTTGTTTCCAGAAGTGTTTCGTAAATGCCCTCCATAATTTTTTCGTCCTTTTGATGCTCCTGGCGGTGTTGGTATTCCTCTTTCAGCTTGATTTTGAAATCTTCGACGTTTTTCATGCCCAGGGATTTAAGGAAATTGTCATCCAGTTCCGGTTTTTTTAATTCATAGATGGCTTTGATCTCCACTTGGTGTTCTATATCCTTGCCCGCCCAGGCCTTTTTCGGCGCAGCGGCCGGGTAGGATCTCTGGATGGTGAATTTTTCTTCGCTTTTTTTTCCAAGCAACTCATCGTGCAATCCGGCGATTTCCGCTTCCTTTTCCTTGTTCATCATGAAATAGATTTCCTGGCGCGGCCATTTCCTTTTGCCGGCCTTGTCCGCAGATTGCACCAACAGCAGAACCAGGTCGTTTTCGGCGATAGCGCGGTCCTTGACCGGCAGTGATCTTTTATTGGCTTCCAGGACCTTTTCGATCTGCTTGGCTTCATCGAAAGCTTCCCCATGCAAATCGGCGGCAGCAATTCTGACTTGCAGGGTCTCCAGGTCGGGAAGCTTGATTTCCGGGAGAGTTTCTACCGCGATGTCGGCTTGAAAATCCTCGCCTTCCGGATTATCAATTTTTTCCACATACGGTTCGCTGGCCGCGGCGATCTTGTCTTTTTCAATCTGGGCAAAGGCCAGTTTGCTGACAGCCTGTTGAATAACCTCTTCTTTCAGGGCCTGTTTGTACACTTTTTTAACCACATCCACCGGGACTTTTCCCTGTCGGAAACCGGGCATTTTTACTTTCTGGCTGTACTGCACGGCCAGGGCTTCAATCTCGCTGGCGATATCCTCCTTGCTCATGGAGATTTTAAAACGCCGGATCAGGACATTTTCATCCTTGTCCTGGACCGCTGGCTGCAAATCCCCAGTGTTATCGGCTTTGGAAACGGACTTTTTATCGGCATCCGCGTTTTTGTGATTCATTATGGTAGCTCCTGAATGGTACAATGTGAGGTGTGGTCAAACTTTAGCAAAAAAGCGTTCTTTTGTCAAATGCTAAGCTGGGCAATGTCCTGGCGGATCTGTTCAACCAGACCCTGGACCGAAGTGAACTCCATTTCCTCGCGGATCTTATCGATGAAAAAGAGGCGAATCCTTTTGCCGTAAATCGTACGCTGAAAACCGGGGATATGGGTTTCGATCTTCAGGGCAACCTCGCCCGCAGCATGGAACGTTGGAGCGAAACCGATATTGGTTAGCGAGACGAACTGGCGATTGCCGATCTCGACCCGGGTATGGAAAACACCGCTGGGAAGAATCTGGTTCTTGGTCGCGATGTTGATGGTCGGGAAACCCATTGTTTTCCCTCTTCCAGCCCCTCTTTCCACGATACCGTCGATGTAATAGGGCTTTTCCAGCATGCGGTTGGCCTCGCGGATAGCTCCCGCGGCAAGTTTTTTGCGGATCAGGGAGCTGGCCACCCGGCAGCCGTCGATTTTTACTGGCGCGGATTGCATTATCTTGAAATGCGCTGTTGCCGCTTCCCGGTGCAGGTGCGCCAGGTCGCCTTCGCGGCTGCGGCCGAAGCGGAAATCCTCGCCGATGACCAGCACCTTCATGCGCAGTGTGTCCAAGAGGAAATCCCTGACAAAATCATGGGCTGAAAGACCCACTACTGAGTTGAAATCGATGAAAAAAAGATAGTCCAGCTGCTGGCGGCTCAGGGTGTCGCGACGTTGGCGGTCGGTACTGATCAGCTGGATGGGGTGGTTAAAATAAAGGCGGGGATGAGGGTGAAAGGTGAGGACAACGGCAAGCAGTTTTTCGCAGCAAGCGGTTTGCTGCAATGTTTCGATGATCGTTTTATGGCCGGCATGAAATCCATCGAAATTGCCGATAGCCACAGCGCTGGGCCCGGAGAGTTTTTCCAGGCGGCTGCGGAATTTCATTGTTTAGCGTGAGGGCAGAGGCGATGAAAGATTGAGGCGGTAAAGTTCTGTCTTCAGAAGCAAGTTTTTTTTGTGAAAAGGCCGCAGTGGCGTGAAAAAGGTAAGCAGCAGCAAAAGGGTCAGCAGCAGCAAGAACAATTGATTCAAGCGGCTGAGCTTGCGAACATTTTCATGTTCCAGATCTTCGGAAAACTTTTTTTCCTGGATTTCCTGGATTTCAGTTTTTTCCCTCTTTTTCATCAGCCCCTTGTTGGCGAGGTTAAAAAGATTTTTATAGATCTTGTACTCGGTAAACAAGCCCAACTCAACTATGTCTTGGACCGTGTTTTTGCCGTTGATGTACTTGAGCAGATTGACTTCGGTCTCGGTCAGATAAAGGGTGTTGCTGTCTTTGGATTGCAGATCGTCGTCGTATTCGGAGATCATTGAAATTTTTTTGTTGCCCAGAAAAACCGGTTCGAAAATGATGTCCTCGGAAGGGATGACTTTTTTAATCAGCGGCCATTCATCGAGCATCTGCACCCCTTCCATGATCAGGTTGTCCACGGCGATGGGGCTGAGCAGGCGCAGTTCCTTGTCAACATAATCCAGCACTTTGAAATTGTATTCGCCTTTTTTCCAGTTGAACAGCGACAGCACGATCTGTGTGGCCTGGATCCTGAGTACTTCGGGAATGATTTTCTCGTCGATCATACCCATGCCGATCAGTATTTCGCCGACCTTCTGATTGGTCCTTTTCTGTATGGACAGCGCCCTTTGCAGCATCTCTTCGCTGATGATCTCTTGCTTGACGAAGACGTTGCCCACGCGCATCTCCAGCTTCTTGGGAAAGGCGTCGATGCCGATGATGAAGCCGTCCTCGAATATCAGGGTGATGAAGCCTTCCTGGCTATTGAAGGTCAGGATGCCGGTTTTTTTTTGCAGGGAGATCAGCTGCAGGATATCCGGGACTTTAAACTCTCTCAGGGTCCCTTTAAAAGCCATTGTGGTTCCCCTTCAGTGCATAAGCATTGATGGCCAGGTACAATACGATGGCCGTGATGCCGATGATATTCAGGAACATGGGAATGGTGCCGAAAATGCTTTTGAAAGCCAGGGCGGTGAAAAGGAAAAAACCGAAAACATTGAAAAACAGCATGAACAAGAAAGTGAATGCCTTGCTCTTGTCTTCGAAGTTCAGGGAAAATCCCGGGATGACAAGGGAAACCAGAAGGATCAGGGATTTCTTCAGATGGAACTGCCGGTTGATATCCTTCTCCATGAGGATTTTTGCATCAAGAAAAATGGGGTCCTTGATCAAAAACAGCTGGTAGCAGCCTTCGCACAAAGCATGGGCCTGTTCAACCGACAATTTTTTAATGATCCTGGCGCATTTGCTGCAAAATGTGCTTTGCCCCAGAGCCGGGGAAAATCTTTTCAACAGAGTGATATAAACCGCCATGATCAGGATGGCCAACAGCACCGGAAATTTAACAAATTCGATCGCAACGATTTCCAAAAAATTCCAGATATGAAAATTTTGCCAGGAAAATTTCAGCAGTCTATTCCATAATATTTTTTCCGGGAATTTGGTTTTCTGCAAGCCCGTAACCTTGTCTTTGAGGCCTTGGATCTGCGGGTAGCTTTTGCTGTAAAAAAGGAATAATTTCGGATCATTGTTTTTCAGCAAGGCCATGGTGAAATTTTTCAATGTACTCTGGTTCTGGTTATCCAGGCTCAGAGATTGGCGGTAATATTGAATGCTTTGGGGCACGTTTCCTTTTTCATAATAAATATTGCCGAGCAGGTTGAATTTGAGCGTGGAATTGTAATTGTTGCCCGTAGCCTGCAGGATGTCCAAAGCCTCATTCGCATGATTGCGGTTGTAATAGGCGTAAGCCTGCATGATCTTCATCTCATTATCAAAGCGCTTGTAAGTGCTTTCCGGGAAAAGCTGCCCGGCATATATCTTTTGTATGGTTTGGAATCTGGGAGTTTGCAAACTTTTTTCCAGGTATTGGCCCAGGCTGTGCAAGAAAACCAAAACCAGGAGGATAGCCACGATGCGCTTGATATTGACCTTGTCGTCGTGGTTGAAATAATCCCAGAGAAATCCGCAGAAAAGAAATGGATAGAATCCCCAACCGCCCATCAGGGCCAGGGGCCAAAGCAAAAGCAGTAGCAATAGGAGAAGCTTGCTAATCTTGAAACGGGAATTGCTCCCTATGATGAAGTCATGAGCGGCCAGTTTAAAGTACTTGATGACCATGACGGCCGTAAGCAGGTAAAAAAGGAGCAGGCCTGAAAAAAGCAGGATGTTAAAGAAGCTGTTTAACAGGATGAATGAACTGTTGAACCCACGCGTCAATAGTCCGAATTGCCGTCCGATGTAATTAAAGTTCCACAGAAAGTTTCCCCGGCGTCGGGAAATCTTTTCCAACTTGTTGTACATGGGCCAGGCATCCTGAGGGGAAACGTTCAGGATCTTATTGAAAAATGTTGCGGCCAGGGTGTAATCACCTTTTTGATAATAGCGGTCGCCCAATTCCTCCAATTTATTCAGAAGTTCGATTTTTTCAGAATGGGGCAGAGTCTGGGCGTTAAGCTTCTCCAGGTTTTTCTTTACTTCGCCCAGGTTGCTGATAGAGTCGTAGAAATAGATTTTTTTCAGATCGCCCCAAGGGTTGGTCGCCGCCGGGGACAGGGAGGCCAGCAGGGCCAGGACGATCAGGGGCATAATTATTTTTTTAGCCATTTTTCGCTCGTGTTTTTTTTAAAAAAATTTTTTGCATGTTTTCTAAAACATCGCTTAAAAAAGCGGCCTCGTCTGGGAGCAGGTTGCCGCTGGTTTTGAGTTGAAGTTCAGTAAGCAGATCGATGAAGAATTCTGCCCCGGCTGCATCGAGAGTGGTTTGTCCGTTCAAGGGATCGGGGATTTCTCCCAAACGGATCATGCCCTGGGTGGTCAGAAGAATGGCTATGGCGCGGATATCTCTTTTTAGCGGATACGTCTTTCCTTTTCCCATCAAGATAACTATAACATAAGCATGGCGGTTCTTCAAACGTCAATAGGCGGCCGGCAGAAAAAAATAATTGCCGCCCTGTTGCCGACGCTTGCGCTTGTTGTGGATTGCCGCTATGATGTCATTTGCATCGCTGCTCCCGGAGATAAAGGAAATGAAAGAATTCAGTCGGCTGGTCAGGATCATGAAGAAGCTTCGCCACCCCCTGCGGGGTTGCCCCTGGGACCTGAAGCAAACCCCTGCATCATTGAAGGAATACGTTCTGGAAGAAGCCCACGAATTGATCGAAGCCATTGACAGCGGTGATGCCGAAGCGATCAGGGAAGAGTTGGGCGATCTGCTGCTGCAGGTCGTTTTTCTTGCCCGTCTGGCCGAGGAAGACAAGAAATTCTCCATTCGCGAAGTGATCGCGACAATCTCGGAGAAACTGGTCAGCCGCCATCCGCATATCTTCGGATCGGTAAAAGTCAACGGGGCCGATGATGTCAAGGTTAATTGGGAAAAAATCAAGATCGCTGAAAAAAATAAACAAAGCGTCATTTCCGACTATCCACCCGCCATGCCCTCATTGCTTCTGGCCAACCGCATCGCTTCCCAGGCTTCCGGCGTCGGCTTTGATTGGAACGATGCCGGCAAGGCATTTGCCAAAGTTGCCGAGGAAATGGAGGAATTGCAGGTGGAAATCAATGAAAACCGTCTTCATGAAGCCGAAAACGAGATCGGTGATCTGCTTTTTGCCGTGGCCAACGTATCCCGGCTGCTGAAGATCAATCCCGAATTTGCCCTGGCCCGTACCAATAAAAAATTTATCAGCCGCTTTCGTTATATTGAAGTGGAATTGAAAAAACAAGGCAAGGATATTGGCAACGCTTCATTGGCAGAAATGGAAACACTGTGGAATCAGGCTAAAGACAAATAATTTTTATTGTTCGATTTCGCCGAAGTCGTCCCCCGATAGGGAATTGAACCAATTGTCGATCTTTTCCTCGCCGCTGAAAAAATTGCTGAAAACGTCAGCCATGACCGATGTTTCCAGCACCTGTTTGGAAACGTAAATTTTGGCCCTGTTTTTTAGGGCCAGGGCTACGGCATCGGATGGGCGGCAATCGATGATCCTTTGTTTGCCGTTTTTTTCGATTACCAGTTCGGCGTAGTAGGTATTTTGGATGATATTGGTGATGTTAACCTTGGCCAACACGGCTTCCAGGTCGCACATGATGTTTTTCATCAGGTCATGGGTCATGGGGCGTGGCGAAGAGACATTTTCCAGTTCCAGGGCAATGGCATTGGCTTCGTTCAAGCCGATCCAGATAGGGATGATCTTTTTTTCGTTCAGGGCTTTGAGCACCATGACCGGGGATTTGGATATCTGATCCATGATCAGTCCGACTATATTCACTTCGACGAATTTTTCCATTGGCGCAACTTATATAATATCAAAACCGGTTTTTGTCAATTCCATAAACCGCAAAACGAACTTTTGTGAAAAGTGACTAGAAATATGCGAGATCAGTGTACGTAGCTGGCGGCGTTGATGTCGATGGTGCAGCCGGTGGCGTGGTCGGCCAGGCCGCTGGCCAGGAAGGCAACCATGGGGGCGATGTCTTGCGGTTCGGTCAGCCGGTTCAGGGCGATGTCCTTGAGCACCAACTCCTCACCGTGGATGTCGATGAACTCCTGGGCCATCTTGGTGCGAGTGAAGCCGGGAGCGATGAGGAAGGCCTGGATGTTGTCCTTGCCGAAAGCCCGGGCCAGGGAGCGTGTCAGGGAAACCATGCCCCCCTTGGAGGCGGCGTAGGCCAGGTAGGCGGCGATGTCGCCGCGGAAAGCGGCCCGCGAGGAGATGTTGATGATGCGGCCGCCGCCCCGGTCCTGGAAGTGGCGTATCGCTTCCCGGCAGAGGATGCCGCAGGCGTCGAGGTTGACGGCCATGATCTTGCGCCAGTCGGCCAGCCAGCGTTCGTCGTCCAGGTCAAGCGGTGAATCGATGGTCAGGCCGGCGTTGTTGACCAATATGTCCAGGCGTCCGAACGCGTCCAGCACGGTTTGGAACAATCGCCGGCTTTGGGTTGGGGACTCCAGGTCGGCTGCAAAAGGCTGGACCTGGCCGGGAAAATCCCGGGTTTCGATGGCGTGGCTGAAATGATGGGCCGCAACCCGGGCTCCGGCTTGGGCCAGTTCCATGGCGATGGCCCGGCCGATGCCCTGGCTGGCTCCGGTGACCAACGCGTTTTTGCCGCCGAGATCGATCTTGAGCATGAGGCCTCCCGTTTTAATGGTCTTGATTCAAATTGAATTGGCTCCAAAAAGGGCTATGATCTTTTGTTGATCACTGTGGCCCGGTCATCGCTGCTGACCTTCAGTTCTGCAAAGCGCACGCTGAAGTAGCCTTCCACTTTGAAAGGCAGGCGATAGGCCGTTTCCCTGTGCAGAATAAAAAAATCGTTGCCGCCCCCGCGCGGCAGCCGCCGGCAGCCGCTGGCATTGGGCGAAACAGGGAGTTCGATCTCCTCGATCCGCGTCGCCGTATCGGCACGGCGTTCCAGGTAATTTTTCAATGCCTCGGCTTCTACGCGGCTGAATTGTTCATTGACGTATTCCTCGGGGAAAGCACGTTCTTTTTCGTTTAATTGTCCGTAATCCAGGATCGCCGCTTCATAGGGTGCGAGCGGCTTGCTTCGTTCCAGAACGAACCAGGTGATCTTCACTTCCTCGTATTGCTTGCCGTCGTATAGAAAGTTTCGCGCCAGGGAATGGACGCTGAAAATGCTGCTCACCGCTCCTCCTTATTGCGCTTACAAAAATAGCAGATCAAAAAATTAATTGCAAGCCGCTTTTTCAGGTATGCCAGCAGCAAATGTACATTGAAGCCCCGTAGGGAGAATGTTTACCCATCATGGATGAGTCGCTGAAAAGTATTAATTTAATTTTGTATATTAAAATAATTAGAATAAATGGTGCCGCGCTTAATTTTAATATGAACTTCATAAAAGTAATAAACGTATAATAATTTGATAGCTGACGAAAAATTATTCGAAAAAATTCGTCTGGAAGGAAAATAAAAAGATGGATTTGATCAAAAGTAAGATCGAGCATAAAGTTCTTGAAAAAGAAGGGTATGCGATTCACTATTTTATCAGCGGTGATAAAAGTAAAGAAACGATTGTTTTTCTGCATCCTGCATTTGCCGATCACCGGTGTTTTGATAAACAAATTGATCTCTTCTCAAAAAATTATCAGGTTGTGACGGTGGATTTGTTGGGGCACGGCTTGTCTCAAGTCGGAAAAGCAAAAGTTAAAATAGATTCATCCGCTGAACATATCGAAGAAATTTTTAAGTCCGCAGGAATAAAAAGTGCTCATTTAGTAGGCGTTTCAATGGGTTCATTGATTGCGCAATGTTTTGCCTTGAAATATCCAGAAAGAATTTTATCGTTGACCGTATTGGGAGGATATAGCATCAATAAAGAAAATAAAGAACTTGCCAAGGCCCAACGAAAAGAGATCTTTAAATGGTTGTTTAAAATGATTTTTTCCATGGACGCATTTAGGAAATATGTGGCCTCGGTTTCACTCATTGATAAAGTAGAGCAGGTTCGTTTTCTTGAAAGTGCAAGTTTGTTTACGCGGAAATCATTTATCGTTATGTCGGGTCTGGGCAATATAATTAAGCAAAGGGAAAATGTACAACAAACATACCCACTTTTAATTTTGGCAGGTGAAAAAGATTTGGCTTTAGTCTTAAAAACATCTGCAGAATGGCATAAAGAAGCCCAAGGCAGTCGGTTTTATGTAATAGAGAAAGCGGGGCATTGTGCGAATATGGACAATTCAGCTAAGTTTAATGAAGTTTTGCTAAACTTTATTCAATTTGGATAATATACAATAATTTTCGTCCGTTTAGTAAAATGAAATTCAGGTCCGGCAATTTTCAGTTATATGTTGTCAATGGGTTGATCAGGTTTGAATTGACCCAGGAATTCTTGGCAAGGAAGGCAAAGCACACCATGGCTCAGGAGCCGCTCCTTCGTTTCCATTTTACGCCTCGAAATGGAGATGATATACCCAAAATTAATAAAATGACAAGCGCTGCTAAAAATAAGTTCAAGCCAGGTTTTTTAGATATTCGATCAGCAAGCGCACGCCGAAGCC
>SPCN01000334.1 GCA_004525465.1 Chrysiogenales bacterium
CGCCCAGAGAAACCTGGCCCACTTTGGCCCGGGCTTCGGTCACGGCGGTGAAAGTATCTTTTTCAAAAGCAGCCGCGCCTTTAACGGTCTCCACCAGGTTGGGCACCAGGTCGGCCCGGCGCTGATAAACGTTTTCCACCTGCGCCCATTGGGAAAGGACCTTCTGGTCCAGCCCCACCAGGCTGTTATAAGAGCCGATTACGCTGGCCACCAGAACCACGACCAGCAGGACCACGATCCCCAGGCAACCAAGTCCTATAATTTTTTTTGACATGTTCTTTTCCTCCCTTCACATGATTTCATTATCATTATAACGTTAACAATAAAAAATTCAAACAGATCGCGGGTCGAACCAGAAAATAAATCGCCAGCGCCTCAAGTCAGAACGCCGATCTCCCGGTGCTTGGCGGCGACGGCCGCGGCCAGGTTGTCCAGGGCCTGATAATCTTTTTCGCCGGGGCAGCCCTTGGCCAGTACCGGATCCAAAAGCTCGACCTTGAGGTTGCCTAAGGAGGCCAACAGGTTTTCCACCAGGCGTCCACCCCAACCGTATGACCCGATAATGGAAGCAAATTTCAGCTTCGGCCGCAGGGCATTTGCCAAAAAGGCCGTATGGGCAATGGCCGGGTGAACTCCGCCCAGAACCGTGGGAGAAGCCATGACCACGGTACTGGCATCCACCAGTTCTTTGGCCAGTTCGCCGATATCGGTGTGGATCATATTGCAGGGGATGACTGTGATGTTGCGACGGATCAATGCCCCGCTCAGGTGCTCCACCATTTCCCGGGTGCTGCCGTGCATGGAGACGAAAGGGATCAGCACCAGGTTTTCCGTTTTGTCGGAGACCCAATCACGGTAGGCATCAAGAATGAATGCCGGGCGCGGATAAACCACGCCGTGGCTGGGAGCGATAAGGTCCAGGGCAAAAGTGTTCAACCGTTCCAGGTGTTTGCGGATCTGCAGGCGGAAAGGCATCATAATCTCGGCAAAATAGCGTTTTGCCGCCTGGTAAGTGCGGTTCTCGTCAGTGAGCAACGGCCGGCTCTGGGCCAGGTGGGAGCCCATAAAATCGCAGCTGAAAAGGATCTTGTCTTCCCGCAGGTAAGTAAGCATGGTCTCTGGCCAGTGCACCCAGGGAGCGAATATGAATTCCAGGGTCTTGCCGCCCAAATCCAGCGTCTGGCCGTCGCCCACGGTTTGGAATTTGTTCTCGGGAATCTGGAGCAGGTCCATGAGCATAGCCTTACACTTTTCGTTTGTCACTACTACAGCCTGGGGAAATATTTCCAGAATGGCGCCGATGGAGCCGGAGTGGTCCTGCTCGGCGTGTTGGCTGACAATATAATCGATGCGGGTCACCCCGGCTTCCTGCAAATTTTCGAGCAGGTCCCCGGTCTTGCTCGGATCGACCGTGTCGATCAAAGCTGTTTTTTCAGCGCCGCGAACCAGGTAGGCGTTGTAGGACGTGCCGTCGGGCAAAGGGATCAACTCATCAAAGAGACGCCGATCCCAGTCAAGAGCGCCCACCCAGACAATGTTCTTTTTTATTTCTATTGCCGCCATGTTTCCTCCAATTGCAAACGAGAATTCCTTTCCTCGCGGTTTTCAAAGACCAACAAGTATTTTAATCCGAAACGCGTCGCGGTCACTCCATAACTTCGAAGACATCTTTTCCAGCGCCGCAGACCGGGCAGACCCAGTCCTCGGGAATATCTTCAAAAGCGGTGCCGGGGCTGATGCCGGAATCAGGATCCCCGTCGGCAGGATTGTACACATATCCGCATACGCTGCAAACAAATTTTTTCATGTCGACCTCCTTGGATTAACAAACGGAAAACATCTCAAGCACCGTCTTCAAAGCCATAAATTATAAAATCAAAACCAGCAAAAGTCAACGCTGCTCCTCAGCCGCCTTCCAGAATTTTGATCATCTTGATGATCTCGGCTTTCTGGGCTGCGTCCCGGGCTTTACCCAATGCCAATTCCAGGTTGTCCAGGGCTTTTTTCTTATCGCCCAGCTTGGACAAGACCCGGGCACTATTGATCAGGTAACCGGGATCTGGGATGTTGATCAGCGCGATCGCTTTTTCATAGTTTTCGGAAGCGTCGGCCAGTTTGCCAAGATTTTCCAAAGCCAAGCCATTCAGATTGTAGAGCGGGGCAAAGCGACGGTTCAGCAACATCCCTTTTTCAATATACCTCAGGGCCGAATCATACTTTTCGAATTTGATCTCCAGCACCGCCAGATTGGCAAAGGCGTTTTCCGGGGTCAGATACTCATCGGCGTTGGCGGCCACCAGCAATTTCTCCTTGGCCTGCTGATACTTGCCCAGTTCCGTGTAAACCGTACCCAGCAGGTTATAGGCGTCATAGAACTTCGGGCTTATCTGGATCAGGCGGTTCAGCGTGTTGCTGGCTTTGACAAAATCACGCTGATAGGCATACACCAGCCCCAGGGCGTTCAAGGCCGGCTCAAGGCGCGGTTTTTTCTGCAGCGCCTCCAATAGCGATTTTTTAGCAAGATCCAACCTGCCGTCATTGAGATGCCCTATCCCTGCAGAGGTCAGGTATTCAGCTGACCCGGGCTGCATCTGGCCGGGGACCGTGCGCGGCTTGCCACCGCCGCAGGCCAGGAACGCGACCAATATCAGCAGGCAAAAAATATTCTTTTTCATGTTGCCTCCTTAAGGCAATTCACCCGGTATACTTTCACCGGTTTGGATATGCCCGTTAATTTTTTTTCTCCTAAAGGTTTAAACTCAAAAAGCCCGCGCGTTGCTTGATAAGTATGTTCGGACACCACGATCTCATCGGCGCCGGCTACCGCCGATTCCAGACGGGAAGCAATATTGACCGTATTGCCCAAAACGGTGTAATCAAGCCTCTTTGGCGAACCGAAGTCACCGGAGATCAGTTTGCCGGAATGGATGCCGATACGCACCTGGATCTGGCTGTCCGTCGCC
>SPCN01000485.1 GCA_004525465.1 Chrysiogenales bacterium
CGATGATGCCCGACCTGGTCATGGCCTTCCCCGAGGTCGTGGTACAGGGCGACAAGATCGTCACGGTCTGGACGATGACCGGGACGCAGACCGGGCCCATGGTCATGCCCGGAGGCACCCTGCCGCCTACCGGCCGCAAGGTCAGCATCACCGGCCTGTCCATCGACTACCTCAAGGACGGCAAGATGGCCAAGGAGGTCGTCATCTTCAATGCCCTGGACATGCTGATGCCGCTGGGCTTCACGCTCGCCCCGCCACAGGCGCCGGCACAGTAAGGGGACAGGGTTTTGGGTACAGGGGAAGAAAAAGACGGGATTGGTTGACGGTTGACGGTGGATGGCAGACGGGAAGACTAAAATTCCAAATCACAAGCAGCAAATTCAATGGAAACCAGTGATAGTGTTAGTGTTAGCAGGAAAAAGACATTTCCGGATGTAGGGGCGAACCTTGCCGTACAAATCATCCGCCGACCTTGGCGGATATGATTTGTCCGTCGCCGCACGGGGATGTCCGCCCTTCTTACTTTCTTCTGCAAGGGACGCAGACCTGCGTTCCAAGATCCAATGACCCAAACGAAGAAGGTCGAGCGAGAACGCCGGGCCGGGGTTCAAACCCGCCCGTGATTCCCAGGGCTTTGCTGACATTGTCACTGCTTTAATGAAAAGGCAATGGGGCATAGGGGGAAAAAAATAAACGGGAAAAATGTGAGATTTGCCCAAGGCCGGACGTATTTATCATTGGGAGGAAATGAACATGAAACGAACTATGTTGTTACTTTTCCTGATCGCGCTCGGCGGGATGGTCTACGGCCAGGAGCTGACGGTGACGTCGCCGCACGGGGGTGAAGTATGGGCGCCCGGAACGCGCCACAACATCACCTGGAGCTTCAGCGGCTACCCCGCCAACACCAGGGTCCAGCTGCTGCTGATCCATAACGGGGTAACCTTAGGACTGATCACAGATAACTATGCCATCGGCAGCAATGGCTCGGGGAAATATGAGAATTGGCCGGCCGGCTCTACTGGCGGTTTCAACGGTATTCCGGCGAATATGGCCCAGATGGGGAACGGCTACAAAGTGCGCATCCGCGACATGAACAACGGCTTTCCCATCGCCCAAAGTCTGCAGGGCTTCACGATCGCTGTGGCCCCGCAGATGATCGCCATGAAGGCGGAATACGCGCCGCCCGCGATCCATTCCTCGGGCACGGTGACCATTCACAAGAACATGGTCTGCGACCTGGACAGCGGCCACGAGTCGTCGGCGCCGGGCTGCGACGATTTCTGGTGGAAGCAGAACTCCCATGCCCCCTATCAGCGCCTCTTTATCCCCTGCACCGGCACTTTCTTCAAGAAACTGGGCGTATGGGCCAAGTCTACCTGGGCGGTCCTGCACAGCGTGAGCTTTCCCTCGCCCCAGAACCAGATCCCCGAGGCCGACTTGCCCCTGAACATGGTGGTGGCCTACCAGACCAACTACGGCCGCCGCGGGGTGCTGCGTGTGACGGCCAAGGGCGCCGACAGCAGCCTGACCATCGCCTGGGTCACATATCAGAAATAAAGACGAAGAAATGACTATAAAGGAAAAAGGTAAAAGTAAGAGAAAAAAGTAGACAGTAGGCAGTAGGAAGATAAGGCAATAGGTCAGGGGTTATTTCCGATGGCCCTTTGCCTCGTGCCCGGCACTTCTTGCTGGCAATGTCACTAACACTAAGCTCGACTAAGTCCCGGGCTTGAGCCCCAGCGCCAACACCGAAATATCGCGAAAATCGCCCAGCACCGTAAAGGGGATGCCGGGGGATTGCAATACGCGGTAGATGGGGAAGATTTCGTTTTTTTCGACGGCAAGTTTGAAGGCCTGGTAACGGATCAGGCCCAGGTCGGACTGCGGTTCGAGCAGCAGCGGCACCAGGTTGGCGGCCGGCTGGGCCAGCGGGACATAACAATCGCCGCGCTGGACCGGCACCTGCAAAGTGCGGAAGCTGACCGTGATCCGCTGCGGCGGCA
>SPCN01000162.1 GCA_004525465.1 Chrysiogenales bacterium
GCCGAGAAAAGGACCAAGGAGATCGGCATCCGCAAGGTCCTGGGCGCTTCGGTTTCGGAGATCACCTTTTTGCTCTCCCTTGAATTCGTCAAGTGGGTGGCCATCGCCGCCCTGGTCGCCTGGCCATTGGCGTATTACGCCATGCACCGCTGGCTGCAGGGCTTTGCCTACCGCACCCGTATCGGCATAGGCGTGTTCCTGCTGTCCGGTCTGCTGGCCATGCTGATCGCTGTCTTGACGGTGAGTTTCCAAGCGGTCCGCGCCGCCCGCGCCAACCCGGTCGACAGCCTGAGATACGAATGAGTTGAGGTGTACCATGTTCAATAACTATGTAAAGGCCGCCTGGCGCAACATCGTCCGCCACAAGGGGTATTCGTTCATCAGCATTTTCGGCCTGGCCGTGGGCCTGGCTTACTTTGCCATGATCGCTGTGCTCGAGGACCTGGAATTCCGGGCCGATACCTTTCACCGCAACGCCAAGCGGCTCTACGGCGTAGTACAAGTCAATGACGCGGGCAACGCCGCCCAGGCCCATGCGGCTTTCAATCCCGGGCCATTGCTGTCGGCGCTGCGCAGCGAATTCCCCGAGATCGAGGACGGTACCCGCGTACTGCCGGCCGCTACGCAGATCGTGCGCCGCGGCGAGAATGTTTTTTACCAAAATTACATCCGCTGCGTAGATGGCAATTTTCTCTCCATGTTTTCCTTTCCCCTGGTTGCCGGCGACCGCGCCACGGCACTGACTCAGCCGTATTCCGTGGTCCTGTCGCAAAGCACGGCCGAAAAATATTTCGGCAAGGAAAATCCCCTGGGCAAGACCCTGACCATCGACCGCACCGTCACCGTCACCGTAACCGCCGTGGCCAAGGACTTGTATGAGACCTCTTCCATCCGCTTCGAGATACTGACTTCCATGGACACGGCCCGCGCCCTGTTCCCGGACCTGGATAGCTGGGAGAGCGCTAAATTCGCGACATTCGTGCGGCTCGCCAAGGGGGCCGATGTCCATCGCCTGCAGGACAAACTGCCGGTTTTTTTGAAAAAGTATTTTCCCGCTACCCCGCAAGCGCCGAAAAAAATGTATCTTTTCCCCTTCCTCGATTTCCACCTGAAATCCCGGAAGCCGGTGCTCATCGAATCCTTCCTGTGGACCCAGGAAACCGAAGTCATCTACATGCAGTACGCCTCGGCCATTATCGTGCTGCTGATCGCCTGCCTCAACTTCATGATCCTGTCCACCTCGCGCCACATGCGCCGGGCCAGGGAGATCGCCCTGCGCAAGACCCTCGGCGCCGACCGCTGGAAACTGATCCGGCAATTCCTGGCCGAATCCGTGCTCATGGCCCTGCTGGCGCTGCCGCTGGCTCTGCTGATCTACGCGTTCGCCCTTCCGGCCATGACCAGCTATATGGGATATTCCAAGGCCCTGCCGGTCTGGGACCATCCCTTTCTTTTCAAGTATCTGCTTGGATTTACCGTCCTGGTCGGATTGTTTTCCGGAAGTTACCCCGCGCTCTTCCTGTCGAAATTCGACGCGGCGCTGATTTTAAAGGGCGGATCAGCCTCGGGAGGGCGGGGAGCGCGCCTGCGCAAGATCCTGGTGGTCACCCAGTTCACATTGGCCATTTTTTTGATCATCTGGACGCTGATGTTCAAAAAGCAGTTCGACCATTTCCTGGACGTCGATTACGGCTACGACCGCAGCCGGGTGCTCGCCGTATCGGCCAAAAACGTGTCTCCCGAGAGGCTGGCGGTATTGAAGAAGGAATTGGAACGTTTGCCGGCCGTGCTTGTCAGCGCCGCCAGCGCGGGGCTGCCAGGCACCTGGGGCCCGAAAGAAAAAGTAGTTCCCGAAGGCACGGACATGGACCGCGGCTGGCTGGTCAATACATATGGCGTGGACGTGGGTTTCAGCGAAACGGTCGGCATCCGGCTGCTGCAGGGCCGCGATTTTTCCCGGGCTTTCCATGACCGGCAGAGCGTGCTCATCAACGAAACCCTGCTCCACCGGCTCGGCTGGGACCAGCCGCTGGGCCGGCGGATCACCTTTGCCGGCAGGCAGGGGACCGTGGTCGGCGTGCTCAAGGATTTCCAGTTTCGCGATCCCCATTTCGACCTTGGGCCAGCCTTGCTCTACCTGGAAACGGAAAAGCCGAACTGGCTGCTGATCAAGTATCGCCCGGGGGAGGCCCCGGGAAACGTAGAGGAACAGGTGAAACATGTCTGGAATGGGATCCTGCGCGACTTTCCCTTCGAATCGATCACGCTCGACGATCACTTCCAGGACATCTATTCCTGGATGAACAAGGTTTATGTCATCATGACCGTCCTCAACTCGCTCATCCTCTTCGTGGCCAGCCTGGGCCTGTTGGGCCTGGTCTCCTTCGCCGTCGACCGGCGGACAAGGGAAGTCGGGATCCGCAAGGTGCTGGGAGCTTCGGTCGCCAACATTTTCGCTTTGATCTCCAGGGAATTCATCCTGCTGGTCCTCCTGGCCAATGTCGTGGGCATGCTGCTGGGAACCTGGATCATTGAGCGCCTGTTCGCCATGATGATCAGCTACAACCGCACCAGTCCCGATGCCGGGCTTTTCCTGATAACCGCCGCCATGACCCTGGGCGCCACCCTGCTGGCCATCTCGTGGGAGATCGGCCGCGCCTCCCGACAGAACCCCGTGGAGAGCTTAAGACATGAATAATTCGAGGTGAACCATGCTTAAGAGCTATTTGAAGATTGCCTGGCGCAACATTGTCCGCCATAAAGGATATTCGTTCATTAATATTTTCGGCCTGGCCGTGGGCATCGCCTGCTGCCTGCTGATCGCCATCTGGGTGCAGAATGAACTCGGTTTCGACCGCTTCAATGAAAAGGCGGACCGCATCCATCGCGTCTACCAACAACTCACCGTGAACGGCCAAACCCGGACGGCACCCATCACCAGCGCCCATTGGCGCCGGAGCTGAGCCGGTCTTTTCCCGAAGTGGAGCAGACGGCCAGGATCCTCTCCCTGGGCAACACCACCGTCCAGTACGACGCAAAGGAATTTCGCGAACAGCGCCTCGCCTACGCCGATGCATCGTTTTTTTCCATTTTCACCCTGCCGCTGCTCGCCGGCGATCCGCGTTCGGCGCTGGCGGCCCCCTATTCCGTGGTGCTCAGCGAAAAAATCGCCCGCAAGTATTTCGGAATGGAACAGCCCATCGGCAAAATGCTGAAATTCAGCGACGGCCGCGCCTATACCGTTACCGGGATCATGAACGACATTCCCGGCAATTTTCACCTGACGACCCAAATTCTCTGCTCCTATTCCACCTGGATTGCGGAGAACAAGAGCGATGCGGAAAGATGGGGCAGCATCAGCACTTTCACTTATGTGCTTCTGGCGCCCGGGACCGACATCGGCCCTTTTCTGGAAAAGGTCAATCTCCTGAGCGACGAAAAGTTCGGCAATGAGCTGAAGAAGATCGGCGGCAATGCGAAAGTATATTTGCAGCCATTGAAGGAGATCCACCTGAAATCGAACTTCGAATTCGACATCGCCAACACCGGCGATATCCTGACCGTGTACCTTTTTTCCGGGATCGCCCTTTTCATCCTCCTCATCGCCTGCATCAATTTCATCAACCTCAGCACCGCCCGCTACGCCAACCGCGCCCTGGAAGTGGGACTGAAAAAAACACTGGGAGCCACGCGCGGCTCGCTGGTCCGGCAATTTTTCACGGAAACCTTCCTGGTCACTTTCCTGGCCGTGCTCCTGGCCAGCCTGCTCAGCAGCCTGGCCCTGCCGTGGCTCAATGCCGTCAGCGGCCAGGAATTCAGCCGTGCCATTTTCCTGCAGCCGGCCTTCCTGCTGGGCCTGGCACTGTTCACCGCCGTGGTCGGGGCCCTGGCCGGGAGTTATCCGTCCCTCTATCTGTCTTCTTTCCATCCCGTCCAGACCTTGAAAGGCAAACTCAAGGCCGGCGCCGCCAGCACCGCCTTCCGCCGCATCCTGGTGGTCAGCCAATTCGCCATATCCATCATCCTGATCATCGGCACGTTCACTATTTTAAAGCAACTGCACTACATGAAAAACAAGAAGCTGGGATTCCACAAGGAGCAGGTGATCGTGGTCACGTTTCCCCAGGACGGAAATGCTTCCGCCCCGACGGTCAGGAATGAACTCGCTTCCGTTCCCGGCATTGTTGGGGCCTCACTGTCCGCCGATGTGCCCGGCCTCAATTTCAGCATGACCAATTTCATCCCCGAAGGCCGAACGGAGCGGGAAGCGCTGATGATGCAGACCATGGCGGTCGACGACCGTTTCCTGCCCACCCTGGGCATGGAGATCGCCAAAGGCAGGAATTTCTTCTCGGCCATGAAATCCGATCCCGGCGAGGCCGTTCTGATCAACGAGACGGCGGCGGCGCGCCTGGGTTGGGACGATCCCGTAGGCAAGACGATTTCGCGGCGGGGCCGGGGAGCAAACGGCGAGCGCATCGCCATAAAGACCACGGTCATCGTCATCGTAAAAGACTTCCATACCCGCTCGTTGCATCAGAAGATCGAACCGCTGGTCCTGAGCAACGCCCCGGACACGTTCCAGGTGGTCTCGCTGCGCTTCGCCGGCGGCGGGGCGGCGGAGATCATGGCCGGGCTGAAGAAAAAGTGGCGGCAGCTGTTCCCCACGGCGGCCTTTGACTCCTTCTTTCTGGATGAATCCTTCGCCGCCATGTACCAGACGGAAGAGCGTCTCGAAAAAATCCTCACTTCATTCGCCGTGATGGCCATCCTGATCTCATGCCTCGGGCTGTTCGGGCTCGCGGCCTACATGACAGAGAAGCGGACCAAGGAGGTCGGCATTCGCAAGGTGCTCGGGGCCTCGATTTTCAGGCTCGTATTTCTCCTTTCCAACGAATTCAGCAAATGGGTCCTGGTCGCCAATATCATCGCCTGGCCCCTGGCCTATTATTTCATGAACCGCTGGCTGCAGACCTTTGCCTTCCGCACCACGATCGGGGCCGGCGTGTTCCTGCTTTCCGGCCTGGCCGCCCTGGCCATCGCCCTGCTCACCGTGGGCTACCAGTCAATCAAAGCCGCCCGCGCCAACCCGGTGGACAGTCTGAGATATGAATAACTCGAGGTGAACCGTGTTCAAAAATTATTTTAAAATCGCCTGGCGGAATATTATCCGCCAAAAAATGTATTCATTCATCAATATTTTCGGCCTGGCCGCGGGCATAGCCATTTCGACCCTGATCCTGCTCTGGGTGAAAAGCGAGCTCAGCATAAACCGCTTCCATGACCATGGCCAATACCTGTACCAGGTAGCCACCCGCCATCAATACGGCAAGGATATTGGCCTAAGCGTCGGTTCCCCGCCGGCACTGGGTCCTGCCCTGAAGAGCGATTTCCCGGAAGTGGTCAACGCCGCCCGCTATGTTCCCCCATTTTCAGGTGTGCTGATCCGCTACCGCGATAAAATCATCCGTGAGCAGATCGGCACGGCCGATGCGGCGTTTTTTTCCATGTTCACGTTTCCCTTTGTCCGC
>SPCN01000376.1 GCA_004525465.1 Chrysiogenales bacterium
CAGATATCAGAAGGCTGTAGGATTTTTTTTAAAAAAGCTATACCATAGGGAGGGGACAGATGAGTGAAATCGTTCACGTGAGAGCAAGAGAGATCATTGATTCGAGAGGGAATCCGACCGTTGAAGTAGATGTGCATCTGAAGAGCGGAGCGATGGGAAGCGCTTCTGTCCCTTCGGGTGCATCCACCGGCGAGCGTGAGGCTATTGAACTCAGGGACGGCGGCAGCCGTTTCCATGGGAAAGGCGTTCAGACCGCGGTCGGAAACATCCACAATGAGATCGCGCCGAAGCTGATGGGTTTCTTTGCTGAAGATCAGGTAATAGTCGATAATCTTCTCATTGAGCTTGACGGTACCGAAAACAAGAGCAGGCTTGGGGCAAATGCCATACTCGGTGTTTCACTGGCTGCCTGCAAAGCAGCGGCAAGAGAATTCAGACTGCCTTTGTACCGCTATATCGGCGGATGCAATGCAAAAGAGCTTCCTGTCCCCATGATGAACATTCTCAACGGCGGCGCCCATGCCGACAACAATCTCGATATACAGGAGTTCATGATTCTGCCTGTCGGGTTTGAGAATTTCGCCGATGCGCTCAGGGCCGGTTCGGAGGTTTTTCACTCCCTGAAAGACCTGCTGAAAGGGAAAGGTCTCAATACCGCAGTCGGAGATGAAGGCGGGTTTGCACCTCATTTGGCAAACAATGAAGAAGGAGTATTGCTGATTCTGCAGGCAATTGAATCCGCCGGATACACTCCAGGCAGAGACATCTCTCTGGCGTTTGATGTCGCCGCATCGGAATTCTATGAAAAAGGATCGTATTCCTTTGAAGGGAAAAAAGTCTCTTCGGAAGATATGATCGCTTACTACGACACGATATTATCCACGTATCCTGTTCTGTCGATAGAGGACGGGCTGTCTGAAAATGACTGGGATGGCTGGAAAGCTCTCACGCAAAAACTCGGTGGAAAAGTACAGCTTGTGGGAGACGATATCTTCGTGACAAACACCACTATTCTCCGGGAGGGGATAAAAAAGGGGATCGCGAATTCGATCCTGATAAAATTGAACCAGATCGGTACGCTTACCGAAACGCTCGATGCCGTGGAAACCGCAAAGAGGGCCGGCTATACCAGCGTGATTTCACACCGTTCGGGAGAGACCGAAGATACGACGATCGCTGATCTTGCCGTCGCCTGCAATACAGGGTTCATAAAGACCGTCTCGCTTGCGCGAAGCGAACGGACGGCAAAGTACAACAGGCTTTTGAGGATTGAAGAAGAACTGGCGGCCTCCGCAGTATACAAAGGAAAGGAAGCGTTCTATAATGTAAGGTAATGGGCATCCCGGTAAACCAACTGCGAAAACAGGTAGCCTCCGAGAGGAAGAAGAGGAAACTGATTCTTTTGACCGTCGTCTTCCTGAGTTTTCTCTATCTTCTCATAACCCTAATTTTCGGGGATATGGGCCTGCTCCAGTGCAGGGATCTCTTCGCGAAAAAAATGCAGCTGGAAGCACAGGTCAAAGAGATAGAGCAGGACAATGCACGGATCAGGTCGGAGATAACATCCATCAGAGAAGATCCCTTTTACAAAGAAAAACACGCTCGCGAGGATTTTGGATTAGCAAGGCCCGACGAATATATCTTCCAGTATGACCGATAGCCCGCTCTCTATCTCCTTCCTCCGGCACTTGCACCAGCCCTTTTACAAAAACCCTGATTCAGAATTCTACAAACTACCGTGGGTGCGGCTTCACGGAACAAAAAAGCACCTCGATTAGGACACGGCCCGACAAAAATGAAAGCCCTTGTTCAGCGTGTTGCAGAGGCAACAGTTGTTATTGAAGGCGATGCGGTCGGAAAGATCGGGCAGGGACTTGTCATCTTCCTCGGGATTGAAAAGGGGGATTCGGAAAGGGATCTCAGTTATCTCCTCAAAAAAGTAGCCCATCTGAGAATATTCGCGGACGATAAAAAAAAGATGAATCTTTCGGTTCAGGACATACGGGGAGCAGTCCTCGTCATATCGCAGTTTACCCTGTCTGCAGACTGCAGAAAAGGAAACCGCCCTTCATTCGAAAACGCCGAAAAGCCACTGCAGGCGAAAGAAATGTATCTGCAATTTATAGACGGGATGCGAAAAATGGGGATTACCACGGAGGAAGGCAATTTCGGGGCCTTTATGGCAGTCCACCTCATTAACGACGGCCCGGTCACAATGATGCTGGATTCAAAGATATAAGAACCTTCAAGCCATCGACATTCTTGCAGTCATCGATTAAAATACTTCGTACTTACTGCAGACACCGCAGGGTTGAGCAGTCTGCATATGCATTTTTTTGATGAGCAGCAATAACTAAAGGGGGCGTGGGTCACTGTATGAATATCAATTTTACGAAAAAACAGTATGAAGATCTGATGAAGCTGGTGTGCCTAGGTGCATGGGTGATTAATTCGAACAGGACTGATGATATCGCAGAACAATACGATGAACTCGAGCAGTATATCCTTTCTTTTTCTGAAGAGTTCGGCATGGAGAAATATGTCGAATTTGACAAAGAACTGAACAGATTTTTTACCACGCAGGAG
>SPCN01000099.1 GCA_004525465.1 Chrysiogenales bacterium
CCCTGGAAACGAATCAAGCCGAGAGACGTTCCCAGCCACAGCGCATCCTGCCCCTCATACTCAATTGACCAAACCGAATTATTCCGTAATGTTTCCGGAAAAGTAAAGTTCCGGAAGCGATCATTTTTGTACAAGCTTAAATATCCGCCGTTCCCACCGATCCAAAGAGTGTCGGACCCGGCCCCATGCAGGCAGCGGATCAGATCTCCACCCAATCCCTCGCGGCTGGTAAAAGAAGTGATTTTTTCATCGCGGATCTGGGTTAATCCACCCTCAATCATGCCAACCCATAACGAGCCTTCAAAATCTTCATAAAGGGAATATATGTAATTGTTATCCTGTCCCTGGATTCCTGGCAAAAATTGAAACTTTCCGTTTTGCCAGCGGAACATGCCGCCCTCGCTGGCCAGCCATAGGTTGCCATCACGGTCCTCGAGGAAGCTGGTGATATTGTTGCGCATACCTTGCCCAAGCGAATAATAGACGATCTTACCGTTTTGATAGCCGAACACTCCGTTGTCCGTGCCGATCCAAAGCCGGCTACCACGATCTTGATAAAGAACATTGATTTCATATCCCCTGATGTCGGAATCCGCGAGAACCTGCTGCCATTGGCCCAAATTCCGACGAAACCAAACACTGTTCTTCGTGGCGACCCAAAAAACTCCTGAACGGTCTTCCCACAAGCAGTATATTTTTTTGCCGGCAAACTCCGGAACTTCCCTGAAAAGTCCTTCATGGATGTCCGGACGGCAGAACAAACCTTGGGAAGTTCCGACCCAGATATTTCCCCGGACATCCCCGACAAGGCAATGATTGGAAATACCGGATAATTTGTCCGATAAAAAATGGCCGGTAAATTTTCCGTCGTTTAAGCTGAGCAAGTGGCCGCCATAGCTTCCGATCCATAAAATACCACGGCGGTCAACGACCACATTGTTGATGAAATCATCACGAAATTCGACCGTGTTTTCCTTGTTGAAGTTCTTGAAATTCACGCCGTCGAATTGGACAAGGCCGTTTGGCGTGCCCAGCCACAGATAGCCGGCCCTGTCCTGCGCGATAGCGATGATCGAATTATTGGACAGGCCGCGTTCCGTCTTCCAGGTCATCGAAAAATACTGCGAAAGGCTTTTATGCGGTTCAAGACCCTGCAAATTTACAGCCAGAAAAAAAACTACAAAAATTCGAATAATTTGTCGGTGCCTGGCCAACTTTTTCTTAACTGGTAAAATGATTATTTGGGAATAATACCCTGACCCGCACGGCAGGCCAAAAGTTCAACTTCACCTTCCTCCCCGACAAAAAGTTCCTGCAGCTTGGCCAGCGCTTTTTCGGCTTCGCTGAATTCATCACCTTTTTTCGCATCATCCGGCAACCCCTTCAAGAGTTCCCCGACTTTGCCCAGCAGTAAATTTACATTGGCTTTTTTGATGCCCATACGCTATCTCCTTGAAAAATATATAATAATTTTAGTTTAAACAACAAATAAAAACAAGGATCACCATTCAAGCAGATTCACAAATGAGATGGAATAATTTGTTTTTCTTTGGGATTTTATTGCGGCGCGGGAAATTTTTCCGTTAGTCGCCGCAGGTCGGCCGTGATCGCGTCCAGGCTGGGGCGCTTGGCCGGGTCCTTGTCGATCATGGCCATGATCAGGGCGTTCAATTCCCTGGGAACCTCATGGCTGATCTCTTTGGGCGGCAGCGGGTAGGTCTTGAGGATGCGGTGAATCACCTCGCCGGTCGCTTCCGACCAGAAGGGCTTGGAGCCGGTCAGCATCTCATAGAGGATGATGCCGGCGGAATAAATATCACCCGCCGGCGAGGAGGTGCCGTCGCTGATCCGCTCCGGCGGCAGGTAGCGTATGGTGCCCATGACCACACCGGACATGGTCAGGCGCGACTGGGCCGGGGTGATCGCCAGCCCGAAATCGAGCAGCTTGACGAAATGGCGCCGCCCGTGCCCCTGGCTGACCATGATGTTCTCCGGCTTCAGGTCGCGGTGCACGATGTTCTGGGCGTGGATGGCCTGCAGGGCATCGACGATCTGCAGCATGATCTCCAGGGCCGCGCCCACGGCCAGGCGGCCGCCCCGACGGATGAGTATCGACAACGACTCGCCGCGCAGCAGTTCCATGGCGATGTACCAGCAGTCGTCCATCTCGCCGCGCTCGATGATGCGCACGATGTGCGGATGGTCGAGCTGCTCGGTGATCAGCGACTCGTGCTTGAAGCGCTTTTTCTGGTTCTCGTCGAGAAAATTCTCCTCTTTCAATACCTTGAGGGCCACGATGCGCTTCTTGTCCAGCATGTCCTGCGCCTTGTAGACCGTGGCCATGCCGCCCGTACCGATGGTCTCCAGTATCTTGAAGTGGCCGATCTGGGTCTTCTTCTTCCAGAAAGTAACTGCGTGCAGGTATCTTTTCAGCAACTGCCACAAGAGCACCGACAGTGCCGAAAAGGCCAGGGCGGCCAGGACCATGAACCACCAGGTCTGGTAGACAAACGGATGCAGGTAAAAAGCAAACGCTGCTCCGGCCATGTTCCAGACGCCGTCGGCGTTGGCGGCGATCACCCGGAAGTTGTAGCGTCCGGGGCGCAGGTCGTTAGAAAAGGCCTGCCGGCGGCTGCCGGCGGAAATCCACTCCTTATCATATCCCTCGAGCTTATATTTGAACTCGATCTTGATGGAGCGGATGAAGCTCAAAGCGGTGTACTTGAATTCGAAGCGCTTGCTGCCGGCCGCCAGTTGAAGTGGTGCCGCAACGGCCGTGTCCGGAGGCGATAGCGTGCGGTTATCAACAACTAATTCTTCAACGAGCACCGGCGGCACGCGGTCATCCGGATGCATTCGGGATGGGTTGATGACCGCGACCCCTTTCACGGTGGCGAACCACAACCGACCGTCAGCGCTTTTCCATCCGGCCGGATGACCGTTGTCGCAGAAACGACTTTTCAGTCCGTTCTCCTCTGTGAACAAATGCCCCGTCACACGCTGCCGGGACCCCCAGGCCACAGCTTCCAGATCTTTTTTCGGAACGCAAAAAATGCCGAGTTCGCTGCTCAGCCAGAGGTTGGCTTCCCGGTCCTCCAGGATGGCATATACACGATTGTCGAACAGACCCTGGTTGACGGTGAGCGAACCCAACCGCCCGTTCCCCAATACCTTCAGGCCATGGCTGCGGGTCCCGATCCATAAACTTCCCCGGCCGTCTTCGTACATGCACTCCACCCGACAACCATCCAGGAGCGGCTCGCTCTGAAAATATTCGCCTTTTCCCGCGCCGAGGAAATTCAGCCCTGTTTCGCTGCCGACCCATAAATTGCCCCGCCGGTCCGCAAACAGGCAGGTGATCCGAGCGTCGCGCAAGCCATTCGCGCCGGAATAACGCTTGAATGTCCCCTGTTGCCGGCAGAGCAGCCCGGCCCCATAGGTGCCGATCCACAGGCGGCCCGAGCTGTCTTTTAACACGCAGCGCGTCTCCATGGCAGCGGCGGGTCCGGGCAGGGGCATCTCCCTGAAACGGCCTTCTTGAAAATGGAGCAACCCTGCATCCGTCCCCAGCCACAGGGAATCCCCGGCGTCAGCTTCCAGCGACCAGATGGTCTTGTTGCGAAAGCGGGGCGGCAAGCTGAAATTCTCGCAGCGGCCATTTTGATAACGATTTAAATATCCGCCATAGCCGCCGATCCACATGACCTCGGCCTCACCAGCATGCAGTGCGCGGAACACCTCGCCCTTCAGCCCTTCACGATCGGTTACAGCTATGATTTTTTCGTCGCGCATCTGGGTCAGTCCACCTTCGAGGGTCCCCACCCAGACTGACCCCTCGGCATCCTCGTACAAGGAATAAACAAAGTTGCTGCTCAAGCCCCGATCGCTGTCCAAAGTCTCAAATGTTCCCTGGGTCCAGCGAAACAAGCCTCCCTCGGTCCCCACCCAAAAGTTTCCGTCACGATCTTCAGCCATGGAACGGATGGATTCAGTGTTTCCCGGCTTTAGAGGATGATGGTGCAAACGCTTGTCTTGATAATCGTACAATCCGGCGAGTGTTCCCAGCCACAAAGTTCCATCGCGGCCCTGTCGGAAAACAACGACGTCAAGGCTCGGTTGATCAGTGTCTGCCAGGAGCCTTTGGAAATCCCCTTTTTCGAGGCAATACAAACCTTTGTTCTCAGCGCTGAGCATTAAACGGCCCGAGCGGTCGGCTGCCAGGCAATGAATTTTTGTGCCAAGAAAAGCAGGGTGCTGTTTTATTGTGCCGTCATGACCAGGTGAACTGTAAAACAAACCAGCGGATGTCCCGATCCAGAGAGTTCCCAGGCTATCTTCGACCAGGCAATTATGGCTGATGTTGGAGATCGCCCGCGGAAAAATATGGCTTTTGAACCTCCCCTTTTCCAGGCTAAGAAGCTTTCCGTGATAAAACCCGATCCAGAGAACTCCTTGACGATCGACATACAGATTGTTAACGAAATTATCGAGGAATTCAGCGGTTTTGCTGCTATTAAACAAGGTGAAATTCACTCCGTCGAAACGTACCAGACCTTCCATGGTGCCCAGCCATAAATAACCGGACCGGTCCTGCGCGATCGCCAGCACGTTGGTGTTGGGCAAACCCCGCTCGATCTTCCATGAATTCAGAACATATTGGGTTATTCTTTTTTGCGGATCCAAACTCAAAAGTGATCCGCTAAGACAGAATAAAGAAACAGAAACTAAAATATAATTTCGGAAAATTTTTTTATAATTAAAATAATTTAAAATTCAACATCAAATCACGGGTTGATTCTTGCGGCAGATCTCCAATGGCAATTCGCCCACTTTTCCGGCGAATATTTTTTCCAGCATGGCCAGGGCCTTTTTGGCTTCGATGAATTTTTTTCCTTTTCTCATTGCTTCGGGCTGCGCGTCAATATACGTACGGATCTTGCCCAGCAGCAGGTTCATGTTCTCTTTTTTAATATCCATAAAATACCTCCGTTTAGTAAGATGCGATAATAATAATTTAAATGAAATTTTTTAACAAGGAATCATTCCAAAAAATAATTTATTCCTCGTCCGCCGCCGTTTGTCCATAAGCGCCCGACTTGCTACAATGAGCTTGTCATGCAGAAGATATCCTCTTTGACTCTGGTTCTGAGCGATACGTGCAATTTTTCCTGCCCTTATTGCCCGCAACAAAAAGGGAAAAACACATTAAAAATTGAAGATATTTACGATTTTCTGGATCTCCTGCGGCCGCGCCTGGATCGGGAGGTATGGCTCGGGTTCTATGGTGGCGAACCGCTTCTGAGCTGGCCGCTGATCAAAAAAACAGTTGCTTATGCAGAGAAAAACTACAAGAACAAGTTCCGCTTCACATTGACCACCAATGGCTCACTATTAAAAAAGGAACATATTTTATTTTTCAAGAAATATCGCTTCGACCTGGTTTTGAGTTACGACGGTCTGGCCCAGAAAATCCGCGATGCCCGCAGCCTTCCCGAGGTCGAAACGGCCTTGAAAAATCTGCAGCACCATTATCCGGACGGCTATGTGATCAACAGCGTCTTTACCCCGCAAACCGTGCCGCTGCTGGCCGCGAGCATGGAGGAAATGCTGAAACGGGGGCACGAGCGCCTGCAATACTCCCTTGACACGTGCGTTCCATGGAAGAAAGCCGACCTGGCAATCCTCGAGAAACAACTTGACCGACTCACGACGATCTGCGTGCGGCATCAGCAAAAACACGGAAAAATGCCTCTGGAAAATTTCAAGAAAAATGAAGGGCAAGGCATATTCGCCTGCTTTGCCGGCCGCGATCGCCTGGCCCTGCTCCCCGACCGCACGGTCTGGGGCTGCTACCTGTTCTACGACCTGCTGGGCCACGACCGGCAAAGCCGCGATTACGCGAAATATAGCTTCGGCGAACTTGAAGGTTTCATGGCCGGCTTTAAAAAGGGTTTCCCCGCTGTCGCCGCCAACTACGCCGAACTGCGCCAGGATTACTTTTTCAGTGAAAAAAAAGAATTGTGCAGCCTGTGCGACGACCTGGAACGCTGCGCTGTCTGCCCGGTGACGGCCGCCCTGGCCAGCGGCACCCTGGCCGTGATCCCAAGTTGGACCTGCGAGGTAAAAAAGATCGGCCGCCGGGCCAAAGCCAGGTTCGCTGCCAAGCCCGACCGGGCGGGCGTTTCCATGGAAAACACCCATGCCTGAACTGCCCATCCTGATCCGCAAGGCCGAGATGCGCGACGCCGCCGCCATTTGCGCCTGCCTCTGCGGCCTGGCCGCCGAAAGCGGCGGTGAAGCCGCCGATGCCGGCACGGTGCTGCCGGGGGTCAAGGCCGTGCTCAAGGACGCCCACAAGGGTTTTTACCTGCTGGCCGAAAACAAAAAACAGCCGGGACTGGCCGGGCTGCTGCGCGTCACCTTCGCCTGGGACGACCGCGGCAACCGCAATTTCTGGTGGCTGGCCGGCGCCTGGGTGGAGCCGGCCTGGCGCGGCCGCGGCGTATTCAGCACCCTGTTCCGCCATCTGGCCGACCTGGCCCGCTTTCATAGGGATGTGGCCGGATTGCGAATTCAGCTTGAAGGTCACCGCCACGACCTGGCGCCGCTGCTGGCGGCGCTGGGCCTTCAAAAAACCCCGGACCAGCTGTATGAAATTTTGTTTTAGAATCCCGATTGAATTTGCCCTGATAACAGTGTAAGATAATAAGATAAAATGTAAGATAAATTGATAAAAATAGGAGGATCAATGAAAAAATTTGCGTTGACATTATTGACAGCATGCCTGTTGCTGACTTTCTTCACCCAGCCCCTGGCAGCTGAAAAGATCCGCATCGGCGTTTTGCGTTTCACCAATCAAACCGCCGCCGGCTGGTGGCACGGTTCGGTGGCCAGCGATCTGCAGGACATGCTGGCTTCCGAGCTGGTGAGCACCAAGGCTTTCAGCGTGCTGGAAAGGAAGGAGATCGACGCCGTGCTCGGCGAACAGGACCTGAGCGCTTCGGGACGGGTCAGTTCCAAGACCAAGGTGAAGATGAAAAAGCTGAAAGGCGCCAAATACCTGATCGCCGCCACGGTTTCCGCATATGAGGAAAACACCAAGGGCGCCGGCGGCGCCGTCCGCTTCAAGGGGCTCTCTCTGGGCGGCAAGAAGGACAAGGCCTACATCGCCGTGGATATGAAGCTGATCGACACCGAGACCGGTGAGATCATCGACGCCCGCACCATCGAAGCTACGGCCAAGGGCAAAGCCCTGGGCGCCGGCCTGAGCCTGCGTAATTTCTCGGTGGGCGGCGGCGGCTACGAAAAAACCCCGACCGGCAAGGCCATCCGCGCCTGCATCATCTACATCGCCGAGTACCTGGAATGCTCCATGGTCAAGGGCAAGGATCACAAGTGCATGGATGAATGGGACAAAATGGAGAGCAAGCGCAAGGCCAAGACCAAGGGTGCGATCGATATGGACGATTAACGGCCATTTGCTGCAGGGCGGGACTAATCCCGCTCTGCAAATCGCTGTTTTCACTTGACAGCACAGTGAAATTGGTGTATTAATGGCTTTTAAGTTGGGCGGTTAGCTCAGCTGGTAGAGCATCGGTTTTACACGCCGGGTGTCAGAGGTTCAAGCCCTCTACCGCCCAGGCTTAACAAAAGGCGCG
>SPCN01000150.1 GCA_004525465.1 Chrysiogenales bacterium
AACCGCTCTCGCCCAGGTCGATGGTGAACGCCGGTTGGATGGCCGCGTGGTTGTCGGGCAGCAGATCGAAGCCGCGCCAGATATAGCGGCTGACCAGATCGACCTGAACGGAGACCGCGCCTGCCAGCGGCAGCGCCGCGCTTAGCAAAAAGACCAGTGTGTACAGTACAAATTTTTTCATTCACCCTCCTGGAGTCCCGCGGACGTGCTGGCGGCACGCGTCCGGCAAATCATATCACAAAAGGAGACGGGCGGGGATTTCTCCCCGCCCCCAGGAGATCGCATGTCAGATGCTGTATCCACGTCCGGCGGGTTCCGGCATGGAATGCCTGGGTTCAGGCACTTTCAAAAAATGTGGGTTGACAATAAAGGAAACGTTGCGCACAATAAAAAAGGTTGTTCGGTCGCTAACGAAAAGGAGATAAACATGAGAAAGAAATTCTGTCCGGGTTCGTTGATTTATACAACGCTGGGTTGGCTGCTGTTTTCATTTGCCGCAGCCGCTTTCGCCCAGACCGCTCCCGATCGGGCCGATGCCAGGGAAATCGTTAAAAAAATGGATGAACTGTACCGCAGTCAGTCCGGCTCAGTTGTGATGGAGATGGAGATCGTCACCCCCCACTGGCAGCGAACCCTGAAAATGAAAGCCTGGAGCGTCGGGATGGACAAAACCTTTATTAGAATTCTTGAACCAAAAAAAGAGAGCGGCATGGCCACGCTGCGCGTGGGTAACGAGATGTGGAATTTTCTTCCCAAAACCAATAAAGTAATAAAAATTCCTCCCTCCATGATGATGGGATCGTGGATGGGGTCGGATTTTACCAACGATGACCTGGTTAAAGAGTATACTTTCCTTGAGGATTACACCTTTGATTTCACGGATGTTGAAAATCCGCAAGCGGGCGTTGTGTATGTGAAGTGTGTGCCCAAGGAAGGATTGCCCATCGTTTGGGGACACATTGTCAGCGCGGTCCGGGAAAAAGATTCCATTCCCCTTTGGGCAAAATATTACGATGAAAAGGGAAAACTGATGCGAGAAATTGAATACAAAGACATTAAGACCTTCGGGAAACGCACCATCCCGGCGCTGATGGAACTGGTGCCTACTCACAAAAAGGGGAATAAAACCGTTGTCCGCTACCTGGAAGCCCAATTCGATACCGCCGTGGATAAAGGGATTTTTTCCCTGCGCAACCTGAGGTCAAGGGATTAGCCGAATAAATAAGTAATGGAGAAGTCATCATGATCATGTGGAAGATAGCGCTGCGAAATATCATCCGCCAAAAAAGACGCTCCATACTGACTGCTTTAAGTATGTTTGGCGGATTTGTGTTGGCGGCGTTTTTTATCGGGTTTTCCGATGGAACGTACAATGGAATTATTGACACCTTTACCCGCAGCCAGACAGGGCATATCCAGGTGCACGCCAAAGATTTCCTGGCCCATCCCTCTCTGTATAAAACCATCGACCGCCCGGCGGAGATTGGAAAGATATTAGAACAGATGGATAAGGTGGATTCCTGGACGCCGCGGCTCTATTCAGCGGGTTTGGTGTCGGTTGGTGAAAAAAGCGCCGGGGTACGGATTATCGGTATCGACCCTGAAAGAGAGGTGCGAACCACAAGGTTCGCTGAAAAAATCATCGAGGGAACCATGTTCGCGACCAAGGATGCCCATGCCGTGATGATCGGCAAGGGATTGGCAAAATTGCTGCATGCTGTGGTAAACGAGGATGTGGTGATTGTATCCCAGGCGGCGGACGGTTCCATTGCCAATGACAGGTACAAGATCGTGGGGATCCTGGAGAGCGGCGATGAGATAAGCGATCGTTCCTCATTTTACCTTCCGCTGGCCGCAGCCCAGGAACTGCTGGTAATGGGGACGCGCGTCCATGAAATCGCCGTCACGGTCCGCAGTTTGCTTGATGTCGCCCCGCTTTGCGAAATCCTGGAGAAGAAAATACGCGTCGGGGAAGCAAACCTGTCTGTGGAACCCTGGCAGGTATTTGCCAGGTCCTTTTACATCGCCATGCAGGCCGATAAAGCCGGCATGTGGATCACGCTGCTGATCATTGTCCTGGTGGTGGCCGTGGGTGTATTAAATACCGTGCTGATGTCTGTATTGGAACGGCGGCGGGAGTACGGTGTTTTAAAAGCCGTGGGAACCAAACCGGGCCAAATCATTAAAATGGTACTTCTGGAAGTCAATATCCTGGGGGTAATTTGTATTGTCCTGGGAACTGCCGTGGGATTGCTTTTAAATTACATCTTTTCGATTCACGGCATTTCCATGTCGGAACCCATGACCTACGGCGGCATAAAATTCCAGCATATGTTCACGGAAATCAATGCCAGGAGTTTTACCATACCGGCTGTCACCGTGTTGCTGTCCGCCACCCTGGTGGGATTTTTCCCGGCCCTGAAAGCCGCTCGTACCGACCCGGCCAGGGCCATGCGCGTCCATTAAATTGGAAAATGAGCAAGCATAGCACTCTGCACCGGGCATCAATCACCACCTGCCTGCCATCACCGACAAAGGAGGCCATGAATGTGGTTTTATATTAAATTGGCATGGCGAAATATTTTCAGGAATAAGCGCAGGACCATCATTACCAGTATTGCCATAGGCATTGGCCTGGCGTCCCTTATTTTCACTGCCGCATTGATGGAAGGCATGATCAACAACATGATTCAATCCGCCACTTCATCATTTTTGGGACAAGCCCAGGTTCACGGCGGCGATTTCCGGGAAACCCAGGATGTCGAGAAGACGGTCAATAACCTGGACCAGGTGACGGCGGAGTTGAAGCAAGACCCGCTGGTGACCAATTACACCCTGCGTACCCTCAGCATGGGGATGATTGCGTCTCCGGCCAATATGAATGCCGCCCTGCTGGTGGGGGTGGAGCCGGGGAGTGAAAGGTTTCTCTCCAAAATCGCCGACACCCTTCAAAAAGGCAGTTTCTTCGATGGTGCAAATCCCCGGGACATGGTGATCGGCAGCAAACTGGCAGAGGACCTGGAAGTGTCTCCGGGTGATCGCGTGGTGGCCACCGTGTCCCAGGCCAAAACCGGTGACCTGGCGCAGGAAATGTTCCGAATTTCCGGAATTTACCAATTCGGAATCAAGGAAATGGATTCGGGATTGGCCTTCATCCGGCTCAAAAAGGCACAGCAGATGCTGGGGATCGGAGACCGGGTTCACCAGATTGCCATAAAATTCAAAGATATTAAAACTGCAGATATGCCCGGCATTTCTTTCTGGAAGAAATATTCCCGGTTTGATAATGAAGCCGTGCCCTGGACCATACTGCTGCCCCAGATGAAAGCGGTTCTGGGTATGGTCGACATCTCTTTGCTTATTATGGCGGTGATTCTTGGCTGTGTGGTGGTTTTTGGTATTATCAATTCGCTGTTCATGTCTTTGTACGAACGGATGTTCGAGTTCGCCATCATGAGGGCGGTGGGAACTCGACCCGCGGGGCTTCGCAAGCTTATTGTCCTGGAAGCCGGCGCCCTGGCTGTGATCAGTATCATTTTGGGCAGTGCCCTGGGGATGATTTTGACTTTGATTTTTGCTCATAGCGGCATCGATTACCGGGGCATTGAATTTGCAGGCACCACCTTCCACGAACTGATCCATCCGGTGATGAATAAGTGGCACTACGTTGTCTTTCCTGTCGGAGTTCTTTTTTTTACGATGCTGGTGGCAATTTACCCGGCCTGGGTGGCCGGCCGCTTACGCATAGCCACTGCCCTGAGAAAAAGTTTGTAATGGAGAAAAAAATTGAGAAGCAAGTGCCTATCATCGTGACCGAAAATGTAAAAAAAACCTATGAAGACAATGGTGTGGAAGTTCAAGCCGTACGGGGTGTGGATCTGACGATCTCCGCCGGTGAATTTACCGCCATTGTGGGCCCATCCGGTTCCGGAAAAACCACGTTTTTGAATATCATATCCGGCCTGGATACGATCACATCGGGGCGAGTCTTGCTTAATGGAAAGCCGTTGTCCGAAATAAAAGGTTCAGAGCTGTCGGATTTCCGGCGCGACCATATCGGGTTTATATTTCAGGCGTACAATTTGATTCCGGTACTGACGGTGGAGGAAAACGTCGAATACATTATGCTGCTGCAGGGGATTCCCAAAGCGGAGCGGCATAAGCGGGTAATGGAAATATTGGCTGATGTGGGATTGCGGGAATATGCCCAGCGACTGCCGGCGAAACTATCCGGGGGTCAGCAGCAGCGGGTGGCTGTCGCCCGGGCCATGGTCTCGAATCCCGATCTTATCCTGGCCGATGAACCTACCGCCAACCTGGACTCCAAAACCGGCTCCGAACTCCTGGATATGATGAAGGAATTAAACGAAAAAAAAGGCATGACCTTCCTCTTCTCTACCCATGACGAAATGATTATGAGCCGGGCCCGGCGGGTCATCACCCTGAAGGACGGCATCATCGCCGCTGATGTGCTGAAAAAGTAAGCAATAGATGAAAAAAGCATTGATATATCTGATCTTATTCATTACGTTGTTCTTTTGGGCGACCAAGGGAATATACGCTGGCAGTGATTTTATCGATATCAGCGGCTATTACAAATTTTTCTTTACCGGTTTTAAAACGCCTGTTTACCGGTTGGGCTTGGAAGAGATCGGCGAACCTGCTGTTGGTGCGGTGAACAATCGTCTGCGCTTGAAGCTTTCCAGCCAACCTTGCCGCTGGCTGTCTTTTGAGGCGGCGTATGATTTTTCTCCCCGCATCCAGGACCCGCTGCTGTTTCAAGGGGATATTTTTTTTGCAGCCCTTGATCCCGGCACGTACCGCGTGGGTGATTTCCCCGGCCGCCTTTATCCCGGCCAAGGGAAAACGGCCGGCAGTTTTGGGATTTTTCACAATCTCGACCGCTGTTTTGTCACGATCAAAACCGCACGGGCGGACATTTTTATCGGCCGGCAGGCTATTACCTGGGGCAGCGGCCGTTTTATCAATCCAACCGATGTCATCGCACCGTTTGCCTTTAATGAGTTGGACAGCGAAGAGCGGCGGGGGGTGGATGCGGTTCGCGTCCGCATCCCCTTGGGCATGATGGACGAATTGGACCTGGGATATATTCCCGGCAACGATTTTGAGTTCAAAAACAGTGCGTTTTATCTCAGGGGCAAGACCTACCTGTGGAAAACCGATATTGCTCTTCTACTAATGGGATTCCGGGAGAACCTCTTGATCGGGTTGGACTTCAGCCGTGCTGTCGGAGGTGCCGGTGTCTGGCTTGAAGCGGCCCTGGTGGATCCGGATTGTTTTTACTCGAATAACGAGCCTTTTATTGGGAATGAAAATGACAGCCAAACATATCTCCGGGCTTCGTTGGGCATGGATTACAATTTCGGCGGCAAGTTTTATGGATTCTGCGAATACCATTTTAACTCCGCGGGAAAGAAAAACCCGGAAGATTACGGCAGAGTTTTTTCCAGCAAGGCCTTCACTGAAGGGGCAACTTACCTGATGGGGCAACACTACCTGAACCTGGGTATGACCTGCCAGATAAGCCCGCTGATTCCTTTCACTGGTGTGCTGTTTGTCAATCTCGGCGACGGTTCGCTGACACTTGCTCCCGCCTTGGAATACAATATTGCCGAGAATATCTACCTCGGTGGCGGTGCTTATTTCGGCCTGGGCAAAAAGCTCGAAAAAATAGCGCCCGGAGCAGCCAAGGGCATGACCCTTTTCCACTCTGAATTCGGAGCCTACCCGGCCATGTTTTACACCTCTTTGCGGATCTATTTTTGAAGAGTCCGTGAAAAGAACGCCGGGCCGCTCACTTTGAAGTCCGCAAAGGGCGGATACGGCAATCCGATTCTACATGGCATAGATAAAGAAAAAACAGGAACAATTATTGGTCAGGGGATGATGCCGCGCTGACGTTGTTCCCGCCGTTTTTCGGAGCGGTCGACGATCAGGGC
>SPCN01000332.1 GCA_004525465.1 Chrysiogenales bacterium
AAAGAAGATTTGCTCGACGAAAAAGTCAAGGATATCCTCAAAGAAAAGCTGACCGAGATCCGCAACTCCAACATCGATTACTACGAAATGTTCCGCTTGATCAAAAGCAAGCTGGCCGAGCAGGAGAATATCGTCCTATGAGCCTGAAACTGTCGAAAAACCGGGTGAATTTCCTGACCAAGCTGATCGTCGACTCGATCCAGAACAGCGATGACATGGATTATACGGATGATCTGGGCAATATACGCTTTAAAATCTACCATCTTATATTGGCTGAACTGAAAATGTTCGAGGACATTGAAACCCTGGCCCGAGAAAAGATCATTTCCCAAAAAAAAAACATTCCCGAAGGTTCGCGCGAATGGGAGATCCTGTTCCGGAAATACACCGGCGAGGAATTAAACAAGCTGGGCCGGGTGTGGGACTAGAGGTATTTCAGGGCTATAGTGATTAGTGATTAGTGATCAGTGATGAGAAAAATCAAAGAATGAAATATTATCGTGATTCTCGTTTCTTTCTCATCACTCATCACTGAGCGCCGGCAATTCATTCACTGATCACTAAATCAGCAAGGAGAACCAAGATGAAGCTAGACGCTAATATCGAGTGGCAACAGGGACTTGCCTTCCGCGCCCACCTGGACGGCTTTGATTTCACCATCGACGGCGCTCCCGAAGCGGGGGGCCGCAATCTCGGCCCGCGCCCCAAAGGTCTGACCCTGGTCTCCCTGATCGGCTGTACCGGCATGGACGTCATTTCCATCCTGGGTAAAATGAAGATCAAGGTTGAAAGTTTCTCGGTGGGAGCCGAAGCTCTCCTGGCCGACGAGCATCCCAAAAAGTTCCTGGAGATCAAGGTCACCTACCGGTGCAACGGCGCCGGGATCACCGCGGAGCCATTGCGCAAGGCGATCGCCCTTTCCGAGGAAAAATACTGCGGTGTCAGGGCCACACTTTCGCCCCAGGTCACTATCAACCATGAGATCGTCCTCAACGGCGAAAATATCCCCAACTAAGCGCCGGTCCCTGGGCGACCTCGAAGCCATCCGCCGCTTCATCGTCCCCCTATCGCCCCCTGTCTATGCTTTCGAGGCCAGCATCCGCTCTACGCCGTTCCGCATACTCATCTCGGTGCTGCTGAGCGCGCGTACCCGGGATCCGGTAACCGAAAAGGCCGCGGCCAGGCTATTTGAAGCAGCGGCCACCCCGGAAATGATGGCGCGGCTGTCCCTCGCGCAGGTGAGCCGCCTGATCTACCCGGTCGGCTTTTACCGCACCAAGGCCAGGAATATCCTGGCGATATGCAGGACCCTGCAGCAGGACGAGAAATTCCCTTCCACTCTCGAGGAACTGCTGGCGCTTCCGGGCATTGGCCGCAAGTCGGCCAACCTGGTGCTGGCCCTGGCTTTTGCGCGTCCGGCCGTCTCGGTCGACACCCACGTATTCCGCATCTCCCGCCGCCTGGGCTGGGCCGCGGGCAGGACGCCTGCTGCCGTGGAAACGGAACTGGAGCGTCTTTTTCCCCGCCGCAGCTGGGCGCAGGTCAACCAGGTGCTGGTGGGATTCGGTCAGACCATATGCCGGCCCATAGGCCCGAAATGCCCTGCATGCGTGCTGAAGAAGACTTGTCCATCGTCTACAGTAACAAGTGACAAGTGACAAGTGACGAGGGAAGAACGAAATTCCAGATCACAAATTCCAAACTCCAAAAACCAAAACAGGATCCCTATTAGGGACTGCCGCTATTCTAAACTCACCCCCTACCCCCCCGCTTTGCGGGATGGCATCGCTTTATACCTCGAAGAGCCTCGGTATAGCGATGCGGACATGGCGATGCGTACCTCTCTTTGAAAATAGAGGGGGCATTTCATATGTTTGTTCCAGCCCCTTCTCTTCGGGAAGAGAAGGGGTTGGGGGATGAGTTGGTTTAGCGTGCAAGCGCTGTACATCTTTGCTTTGGTTATTGGAATTATGTGCTTGTTTGGGATTTGCTGCTTTTTTTCTGCCCTACACCGTCAACCGTACACCGTACACCAAGATCAAGGCTTCTTTAAGAACGTATCCTTGATCATATTGACCATCTTGGCGTTGTCGGTATGCCCGGTTTTCTGGGCAATGATCTTGCCGCGGATCGGCCGGCCCAGCAGGTAAAAATCACCGATGATGTCCAGGATCTTGTGGCGGGCCAATTCTTCGGGAAAACGCAGAGTGGTGTTGATGATCCTGTCCCTGTCGATAAGTATGAAATTATTCATGCGGCCGCCTTCTGCCAGCCCCATGTCGCTGAGCTTGTTGAAATCGTCCACGAAACCGTAGGTGCGGGCCGGCGCGATCTCGCGCTGAAAATCCTCGCCTGAATTCATGACGAATTCATAACTCTGACGGCCCAGGGGCTCGGGGTAAATACAGGTATAAAGGACCGAAAAGACATCGGCTGGTTCGATCTTGATGAATTTTCCGTCATGCGTCTCCTCGCCAATTAGCAGGGGCCGGGTAATGACGATCTCGGGAATATCTTCCGCCTGGTCGACAATGCCGCACTCCTTGATGAAATCGCAGAAATTAATGGCCGAACCGTCATCAATGGGGACTTCCTTGTTGATCTTGACGGCCAGGTTGGTGATTCCGAAAGCGTGCAGTACGGCCAGGAGATGTTCGATGGTCCGGGCTTCCAGGTCGTCTTTCTTGATCGAAGTAGCGTAGCCCGTGGTATTGAGGTATTCGATACGGGCGGGAATGTAGTTTTTTTTGGATATGTTTTCAAAACGGATGCCCTTGTTCGGCGGCAGCGGCTTGATGACCATGCCGGTTTTCTCGCCCGAATGCAGGCCGATGCCATAGATGATATTGCTCAGGGCCACGGTGCGCTGCTTGCGGAGATACTGCGCGTCGGCGGGTTCAAAATCAAGGGTGGCCGTGCTTTCGCGCAGGAGCTTCTTTTTTTCATCGTTTCCGGCCAATTCGTCTTCCTGTTC
>SPCN01000231.1 GCA_004525465.1 Chrysiogenales bacterium
AAAACCGGCCGAGCGCAGGCGATTGACAGCCCCTTTGCTCACGCGACCCCCTGAAGCACTCTTGGGGTCGCCGAGGTAATGAAACATGCGGCCGTTGCCGGCCAATACCCGCCAGGCCTGCTTGTAAAATGCCTCGCCATAGAGATCGCCGGCCAGGCTCATGCTGGGCGGATCGTGGATGATGACGCTGAAATGCCCGTCCGGGAATTTGCCGATCTCTTCGCTGCTGTCGCCGCTGATGCAAACGATGGCGGGATGATTGAACAACTCCTGCGACCAGGGATTGGCCCGGGCCATTTCCAGGGAGCCCGGATCGAGCTCGATGGTGATCACTTCGGCTGCGCTTTTTGCCGCGGCAATGGCGGTGTAACCGAGCCCTGTAGCGGTATCAAGCACGCGGCCGCGGAGCGGTGCGGCAGCTTTGACCATCTCCAAGGAAGCCCGCTGTGGTGAAATATCCTTGAAACGATGCATGGTAAAACCGCAGATCAGCAGCCCCGGCGCTTCCGGGGTCGGGAAAAGGCGATAAGTGCGGCGGCTTGACTCGGAATAGCCGCGGATCTCTTCGCTGCTGCCGTTCAGCACCCGAAAACATCCGTTTTCCGACCCGGCGATGGCCTGCAGCTGCGGCCAATCGAGCAGCGGCTGTCTGCCCGTACCGAAGCCCACGGGGTCGAGCCAGACTTCCTGGCGGCTGAGCTCCAGGTCAAGAGAGGTCACGGCCCTTTGCAGTCCGCTTGCCTTGGCCTGCAGCAGCCCTGCGGCCTGGAACCTGGACAGCACGGCGAAGGGCAGCGGCAATGGATTGGACCTGGTCATGGATCACCTGCTGAAAATCGTCGCGCCCGGTTCGCTGGATTGCCCCGGAGACTACTTCAACGGATCCCAGTCCGCGATCATCTCCAGCCGCAGCTGTACGGGACCGTCGGCCTCCCAGGTCTCGGAGGAGTTGTAATCCCACTTCAAGTATTCCGATCCGCCGCCGCCGTCCGTGGTGATGAGGAAACGGTTTTCAAGGTGTCCGAAGAAATTGGCCTGGTCCCTGGGCCATTCCTGATCCCCGCCGCTGGGGTCCACCGGCACCCAGCCGTATCCCGGCAGGTAGACTTCCACCCAGCGGTGGTAGACAAAATCAAAACTTGCGTCCTCTCCCCGTACCACCACCGAGCCGGCATAGCGGGCCGGCACTCCGGCGGCACGGCACATGGCGATGTAGACAAATGCGTACTCGGAACAGGAACCGGAACCGCGCTGGAGCACCGTGGGCGCGATGTCCCAGCCGCCGATGCGTTTGTAGAACAACTTATCCCTGAGATAATCAAAGATATTGCGGGCGATCCAATAGGGATTGTCCGTGGCAGCGACCGCTTCTTTAACGGCAAGCTGGATGACGGGATCCTTGAGCCGGTATTTGTCATCATCGGCCAGAAAGCTGTTGCGAATTTCAACCGGTATTGTTTTCAAGGGCCCGACTTTTTCCGGAAACAGGTGGTACATCACGTCGTAGATCTTGGCCCGGACCTGCATTTGCGAGATGAAGCGCTGCTGCGGCTTCATGTCGGTTTTGCTGAAACGGGCCGCCGCCTGTCCCCATTGGTCGGTGTGCAGGCCGTCAGGATCTTGCGCATAATCGATAGCGAGAATCTCCTGGGTGGGGCGGTCTTTGGGCAGGGCCAGGTAGACATTGAGAGCGGTTACGGTACCCGGACCGAAATTGATGACATCATGGGTAAATGTGATAGCGGCTAACCGTTCTTTGGAGCGCGTATAGGGCCTGTCATCGAAGACGGTGATTTGCGCGATTTCGTCTTTCTGGTAATCCGCGATCCACAAGGAGTTTTCCGCCCAGGCCAGGCCCCAGGGATAGGGTCCGGGAGACGGCAGGATCATGATGACCCGGCCGGTTTTCGGATCGATGCGGTACACTTCGTCCCGGGAGCGGTCGCACGCCCACAGGTAACTGCCATCCCAGGTCAGCCCCCTGGGATCTGACGCCGGCGCCTTGAATGTGTTGATGGTGGTCCCGTCATCGGCACTGATCTGGTACAGCTCGTCGGTTCCATTGTCGGCCACCCACAGATAGGTGCCGTCCCAGGCCAATCCTTGCGGGTCAGAGGCCGGGGCCATGATTACTTTCAGGGTGCGGCCGGTTTGCACATCCATCTGGTAAATTTTGCCGCTGTAGGATTCCGTTGATGTGTTGGTAAAGTCCATGTCCGCGACCCAGAGATGCCGGCCGTCCCAGGCCAAACCGGTGCAGAAGTATCCCGGTGCGGCCAAAGAAGCCAATACCTTGCCGCTGGCCGCATCGATCTGGTACAGTTTGTCGGTATTGCGGTCCACTGTCCATAAGGTCTTGCCGTCAAAAGCCATTCCGGTTGTCCAGGATGAGGGAGAAGCCATCTGCTTGATAATATCCCCGGGACCGGCTGTCAGCGCTATGGTCAAAATGAAAAAAAACAGAGCCAGCATGAATAAATTTTTCATCTTATAAACCTCCTGGTCGGCAAGCCGATAAAAAAGAATTAGCGGGTTTCCCCATATCGGCATTTTAGGGATCATGGCCGGCGATGTCAACAGGCGGCAGGGCATGAGGATAAAAGGATCAGGTTTGGCGGGACTGAAGAAATCTTTCCCGACGCTTGACTTCCCTGTTGCTATCCTATAGGTTTACCTGGGTTAGTCCTGAAGACTGCCGGGAGTTTTGCCGCCATGGAACCAATAAGCGCCTTATTTTTCAGTTTCTGCCTGCTGGGTGTCTTCCTGCTGCTCGGCAAAGCGCTTCGGGTAGCGGTTCGCCTCTTCCAGGTCCTCTTCCTGCCGGCCTCGATCCTTGGCGGTTTCATTGCCCTTTTCTGCGGGCCCTACCTCCTCGACCTTCTGCCATCCTGGGTGGTGCAGAATTGGGCGCAATTCCCGGGCCTGCTGATCAACCTGGTTTTTGCCTGTCTCTTTCTCGGCGTGGCCCTGCCCGGAGCCCGGGCCATCTGGAACCAGGGCGGAGCGCAGCTCTGCTTCGGCATGGTTACCGGACTGGGTCAGTACGTCTGCGCGCTGCTGATCACCGGCCTTTTACTGACGCCTTTCTTTGATGTCCCGGCCGTCTTTGCCTGTATCCTGGAAATCGGCTTTTCCGGAGGCCACGGCACGGCCGCGGGCATGACGGAAGTTTTTCAGGAGGTCGGCTACCCGGCCGGTTCGGCCCTGGCCCAGATGTCGGCCACCTTCGGGATCCTTACCGCCGTGATCGGCGGCATCCTGGTCATCAACATCACCGTGCGCAGGGGATACCGGACCATGGCCTCCAAAGCTGACGGCAAGCATGCCCGCCCCGGATCGGGCCTGTTGGCAAAGGCCGACGGATTTTCGATAGCCAGGGCCACGGTAGCCCCCGAATCCCTGGAACCGTTCGCTTTTCACTTTGCCCTGGTCGCCCTGGCCGTACTGCTGGGCTGGGCCATGCTGGGACTGGTCCGCGGCCTGCACCCGCTGCTGCGCGGCTTCCCGCTTTTTCCCCTGGCCATGATCGGCGGCCTGCTCATCCAGGCTCTGGCCAGACCCACGCGTCTGGACCGTTACTTCGACCGCGACACGTTCGAAAGAATTCTCGGCTTTTCCCTCGACCTGCTGGTGGTGGCGGCCATTGCCACCATTCGCCTCGACCTCTTCGTGGCCAACCTCTGGCCATTTTTGATCCTGATGGGCACGGGAATCGCCTGGCTCATGTTCACCCTGATCGTCCTGGCCCCGCGCATGTTCCCGCAGTTCTGGCTGGAGCGCGGCGTCACCGAATTCGGCATGCAGAGCGGCGTCACCGCCATCGGGCTGCTGCTGCTGCGCCTGGTCGACCCCCTTTACGATACCGGCACCGCCCAGGCCTTCGGCTTCAAGCAGATGGTTTACGAGCCCTTCCTGGGCGGCGGCCTGTTGACGGCTACGGCGCCTTTCATCATTATCGAACTGGGGCCCTGGTGGTCCCTGGCCCTGGCCGGCGGCGGCATGGTTTTCTTCTGGCTTGTTTCCCTGCTGAATGGCTGGTTTCGCCTTTCACGCTGGCCCGGAGGCGGCCGCCCGC
>SPCN01000159.1 GCA_004525465.1 Chrysiogenales bacterium
CCATGGTTACTTCGAGGTCAGCGGCGATGTGAGCAAATACACGCGGGCCAAGTTTCTTTCCGAAGCGGGCAAGAAGACCGACGTGTTTGTGCGTTTTTCCACTGTCGGTGGCGAGAGGGGCTCGGCCGATTCCGAGCGCGATCCGCGCGGCTTCGCCGTGAAGTTCTACACCGAGGAAGGCAACTATGACATGGTGGGCAACAACACGCCGGTGTTCTTCATCCGCGACCCGCTGAAATTCCCCGACTTCATCCATACCCAGAAACGCAACCCGGCCTCCAACCTCAAGGATGCCGACATGTTCTGGGACTTCCTCTCCCTGACGCCCGAGTCCATCCACCAGGTGACCATCCTGTTCTCCGACCGGGGCACGCCCAGGAGCTTCCGCAACATGAACGGCTACACCAGCCACACCTATATGTGGTACAACCAGAAAGGCGAGCACTTCTGGATCAAGCTGCACTTCAAGACCGAGCAGGGCGTCCGGAACTTCAGCGGCGAGGAGGCCGAGCGCATGCGCGGCATCGACCCGGATTGCACTACCCGCGACCTGCATGAGGCCATCGCCCGCGGTGAGTTCCCTTCCTGGCGCGTAGAGGTGCAGGTGATGACCCCCAAGCAGGCCGAGACCTATCGCTTCGACCCGTTCGACGTCACCAAGGTCTGGCCGCACGCCGATTTCCAGCCCTTCACTTTCGGCCGCATGGTCCTGAACCGCAACCCGGAAAACTATTTCGCCGAAGTGGAGCAGGCCGCCTTCTCACCTGCCAATTTTGTCCCCGGCATCGCCTCCTCCCCGGACAAGATGCTGCAGGGCCGTTTGTTCAGCTATCATGACACTCACCGCCACCGGCTCGGCACCAACTACCACCTGCTGCCGATCAATGCCCCCAAGGCGGCCATGAACAGCTACCAGCGCGACGGGGCCATGCGCCCGGACGGCAACGGCGGCGGCGGACCCAATTACTGGCCCAACAGTTTCGGCGGCCCGGAGCCCGATCCCACCCTGGCACCCCCGGCCATCGACATATCCGGTCAGGCCATGCGCCATGCTTACGTACTGGGCGATGTGGATTTCGTTCAGGCAGGTGATCTTTTCCGCAAGGTCATGAGCGAGTTGGACCGCGAGCACCTGGTGGGCAATATCGTCGGCCACCTGGGCCAGGCCCGGAAGCGCATCGAGTTGCGCCAGGGCGCCATTTTTTACAAGGCCGACCCCGAATACGGCGAGCGGGTCGCCAAGGGATTGAAATTGGATGCGGCCGAAGTGAAAAAACTGGCCGCCATGTCCCAGGAAGACCGGGTCAAAGCGACGTCCTGAGAATTACGAGATAACCGCAAGGCGCGGCACTGCCGGAATAAGCGGTGCCGCGCTCAGTTTTCTTTGTCGCGGGCCAGAACTGTGCGCGCTTCTGCGGCCAGGGCGGTATGAGGGTTGGCCTCCAGGCAGGCCCGGTAGCCCTTGCGGGCTTCGCGGGGTTTGCCCAGAAGTTCCATGGTCCTGGCGTAAATGAACGCGTCATACCAGAACCAGATCCGGGTTTCGAAATCACCCGCGGCCATTTTTTTTAGTTTCTCAAAAGCGGGACCGATCCTCTCTCGTGCTTCCGCCAGTTTTCCCTCGCGGGCCAGGAGGAAGCACAGGGAGACCTCGGTCATGTGGCTTTGGCGCAATGAGAACTTGGCCAGATCTTCCAAAATCCAGCGGGCGCGGGCCAGATCCGTTCGGGCCAGGATCATGCTGCGGGCCAGGAACAGCCTGTATTCCCTGATGATGAAAAAAGCGGGCGGCTGGGCCTCTCCCTGGTGAAGATAGCGGTACGCTTGCGCGTAGTTTCCCTTGAACATCTCCAGGATCCCGGAGAGGGGGTTCCTGGCATAAGGATAATTCTCCTGGTAGATCTTCTCGAAGTACTCTCTCGCTTTCTCCATCTGTCCAGCGGCCAGATGGAGGTTGCCCAGGAAAAGGCGCATGCCCACGCTACCCAGGCCGAAAAAATTCTGACCTTGAGAATACGATCGCTCCATGATTTCGATCGCCGGCAGCGGCCCATGTTCGAAAAAAACGATCTCCAGGAGCCTTTGCATCGCGTCATTGTTGCGCGGGAAATACCGCAATGCTTTTTCCAGGCTCTTTTTTCCAGCCTCGTACCGGCCCATTGCGGTTTCGCAGTCCCCTTTCAGGTACAGGAGCGCTGATCGCAGGTAGGGGTTCTGCACCGGCAGGTCGATGGCTTTGCCGATCAATTCCAGCGCTTTCTCGGGATTACGGTGGATGGTTTTCTGTTGGATGCTTTCATTGATCAGGCCGTTGACCCGGGCCAGGATTTCCGGCCGGTCCCGGTAAACCAGAATCTGTCCCTTGCGGCTCACCTCCAGTTTGCCGTTGCGATGCACCGTGATGGCCTCGCGTTCCTGTTTGTCGAACAGGACCACCCGGCCCTGGCTGAGCCAGTGGTTTTCAATAATCTGGCTGGGGCGGGGGACAAAGACCAGAAAGTCCGCCGGTGAATAGCCGGTGTCGAGATTGTAACTCGGGATGATCTGCCAATTACGCCCTGCGGTCGGGGAGATGTTCCATTCGGTCAGGTAGGCCAGATGCGAGACCAGGTTGTTGTTGCCCAGGACCAGCAGGGATACTTCACTGGCGCTGTTTTTCAGGACTTGGGTTTCTTCGATCGAACCAGGACTGGATAGCACCGAAAATGTTCTGCCTTTGTTCAAAACGAGGGCAGATGGATACATGCCCTGGAAATTCTGGAATTGGAATACGACTAGATTTTTCCCGTCTTCGCCGTTTCCCAGCTCCTTGAAATTGGCCATGGAAAATACCGGGGCAAAATCGTATGGTGTCAGGTTGAACGTTTTGCCATAGGGTTCCTGGCCGAGCAGCTTGCCCCTGGGGTCTATGATTGCCAGCTGATTGTCGATCTGGTCTGAATTGACCGAGCAGTCCCCGGCGAAAATCCCTTTGCCGGGATGGGAGAGGAAGACCATGGTAAAGGGCGAGGGTTGATTTTGCAGGTTGCTCAGGAAGGAAAGCTTGATTTTATTGACCGGGTTTTGCTCGCTTGGCCGGTTCCAGGGCCTCGTATTGCGGACAATATGGGCCAGGTGGACAGCATAGGGAGCGAAATCTTTTTGCCAGATGGTCCTGCCGAAACGATTCTTGGCAGATACCGTGGTTTTTCCGGTTTGCACTTCGTGAATTTCCCGAGAGCCTAAAGTTTTGTGATAGGCGGAGTATACTATAAAAAGTATCGCTGCCAGGGCGGCCGCGCGGCGGAAAACCCTGGGGAAGCGGCGCGCCAGGGAATGCAGCAGCGGCACGCTGCCTTTGTGCAGGCGCTCGCCCATTTCGGTCGCGCTGCGGAAGCGATCCTGCTTTCTTTTGGCCAGCGCTTTGGCAACAACGAATTCCACTACCCGGGGGACCTGGATGCCGCGGTCCTGGATGCGCCCGGGTTTTTGGTTCAGGTGCATGAGCACCAGGCCCATGGTGCTGGTGTCGGCGAAAGGGTACGCCCCGGTAAGAGCCTGATAGAGGAGTATGCCCAGCTGGTAAATATCGGATTCCACCCCAAGCTCCCGGTTCTGGATCTGCTCGGGAGAAAGATAAAAAGGCGATCCGACAATTTCGCCGATGGAAGAGGTTTTTTCCAGGTCGCCGATCTCTTTGGCCAGGCCGAAATCGAGGATCTTGATTTTTCCATCTCGGTCCACCGTGATGTTGGATGGCTTCAGGTCGCGGTGAATGATGCCCTGGGCATGCAGGATCTCCACCCCCTGGAGGATCTCAAAAAATACGGGCTGAAACTCCTCCCAGGCAAAACGCCCCTTGGTTTTGAGCATGTCTTTCATGGTGGGGCTTTGGATCCATTCCATGACCATGAACCAGATCCCCGACCAGTTCTCCAGGGAATAGATCCTGACGATGCGCGCATCGCTGATCTTGCGGGAAAGGTTGATCTCCCGCTGTACGCGCAGGAATTTTTTTTCGTCGTGGAGGGAAGCGGGATTGAAGAACTTGAGTGCCACCGCGGTTTTCAGGGTCAGGTCGAAGCCGGCAAAGACCATGCCGAACCCGCCCTTGCCGATCAGCTTGTCCACCCGGTAGCGGTCGTTGACGACCGTCCCAGCTTTCACCTGGGCGAGGTTCAGGTAGCGTACCTGCGGTTCCGGATCCTCTGGCGAACCATGTGCATTTATTTCTTTGTTGAACTCAGCGGTTTCGGAAATTATATTTTCTTTTATTTGCTTCAATGGCCGTGTTTTCCTTGCCGTTTGATCATGAGGTTGGATTTTATCAGGAAAGAATGGAAACAGCAATTTTTTCGAACGCTGCCTGACTTACGGTCTTGGCTGCCATTTACGGAAACGGCTCGCGCCGCAATTTCACGGCCCGGTTGTTTTTGCGGCGAATTTGGCTTACACTGGATTTTGCCAAACGACCGGTGCGCTTGGATGAGATCGCTACCGGCAGGGGATCGTCCCATGGATAAACTGTTCTGCCCGCGCTGCGGGGAAAAACTGGAAAAACGTCTGGTGGAGAACCGTGATCGCGATTTCTGCCCGGTCTGCCAACTAGTGGTTTACGAAAACCCGGTGCCGGCCACGGCCGTGGCGGTTTTCAACGATTTGGGGGATGTGCTGCTGGTGCAGCGCGGCCAGGAACCAGGCAAGGGCAAATGGTGCCTGCCCGGAGGGTTCCAGGAAACAGGTGAGACTCCTGAAGAATGCGCCCTGCGCGAACTCCATGAGGAGACCGGGATCTCCGGCCGGGTGGAAGGGCTGGTTGCCATGGAAATGAGCCCGAACCCGTTGGTCCCGGAGGTGCTGGTCATCGGTTACCGCGTCGGCACTGTGGGGGGTGAACTCAAGGCCGGTGACGATGCCCTGGCCGCGGCCTATTTTCCGCTGCGGCAGCTGCCCGAACTGGCTTTTCAAAGTCACGCCCGCATCATCGAACGGGCCGGCAGGTCGATAAGGTTGCGGCAGCAAATAAAAGTCGCGCCCTGGGGAGCCTATGTCATCACCAGCAACGACCACCTGCTGGTGGCCCGGGAGGCCTGCCGGGGCGGCGCCCGCGTCATCCAGTACCGCGACAAGGATGCCGGCTCGGCCCGGAGACTGGAAGTGGCCCGCCAGATCCGCCGGGTAACCCGGGAGCACGGGACGCTGTTCATCGTCAACGACCAGATCGATATCGCCCTGCTCAGCGAGGCCGACGGCGTGCATCTGGGACAGGAAGATGTTTCCATCATTGATGCCCGCTCCCTGATTCCTGCCGGGATGATCATCGGTGTTTCCTGTTCTTCCCTGGAGCAGGCCCGCGTCGCCGAACGCCAGGGCGCCGATTATTTGGGTATCGGGGCCGTATTCGCCACGCCGGTCAAGGCAGAATATTCCGTGGTCGGACTGGAATTGCTGCGCCGGGCGGCAGCGGAAATCTCCATCCCCCTGGTGGCCATCGGCGGCATCAACCTGGACAACATGGCCGAGGTGAAAGCGGCCGGGGTCAGGAACGTGGCCATGGTGCGCGAATTCCAAAACCATACCGCGGCCAGGGTTGCCGCGGTGAATTC
>SPCN01000402.1 GCA_004525465.1 Chrysiogenales bacterium
AGCCTCAGGGGTCCGGTCTCGATATTAGACATTCGCTAAGAGGCAATTGGGGGCGATGCTTGGAAATTGGGGTCAGGTCTTGAAATGACAGTTCTCTGTTTGATGGTATCAAGGCATTCTGCGTCCATGCAATTCATCATCGGCTTGGCTCAATAGACATTTGAGAATGAATAATGATCCACCTGATAATTCAAGACCTGACCCCAATTCCCACAGCTATGACCGGTCGTTCGAGAATTTTGCCCGCATGGTGGCCCGGGACAAAAAGCAAGAGGTCGCGAGCCGCTGCCGCCGGCATTACGGGCGGGGTTGCCGCCCAGCTCGACCCGCTTACTGGTCGAGGACGAGCTTGCCGTCCTGGACGCCGCCGGACTTTTCGATGGCATAGCCCATGGCCTTGAGCAGCTCGAGGGCCTGCTCCTTGCTCAGGTCGCCCTTGTCGGCGAAGGAGATGGCGGCGAAACCGGGGCCGGTCTTGCCCTTGGCGATCACGAAATCGTAGCGGCCGGCGCCGTTGTGCAGGTAGATCACGTTGTCGCGCAGTTCCTCTTCGCCCCTGAAATTGAAAGTCTGGCCTTTCAGGGCCAGGCAGATCATGCTGCCGTCGCCCAGACGCTTGAACTCGTAATGGCCGCGCTCGAGCTTCCTCCCCGCCCGCTCGTTGGCGGTCTCCCAGATGAAGTGCTCCTTGTCGAGCGCCAGCGAACCGTTGGCCGTCATGCGGTCGCCGGCCTTGGCCATGGGCCCGAAGCCGTCCTTGGCCAGGGTCTCGTCGTAGCCGAAGGTGAGCTTTGCCCCCGCTTTTTCCACGAAGCCCTTGTAGCCGGCCAGCATCAGCTTGCCGTCGAAGCGGCCGTCCCGGTTGCCCGGGTTCATCATATCGAACTGCACGGCTGCGGCAAAGGCGAGCGGCGGGGTCACCAGGCCCATGATTGGTATGCCCTGGTAGTCGTTGATCGCTTTCTCGTTCTGGCGGTACAGGGCGTTCCAGGCGTTGGCCATGTCGGCGATCGTCCGGATGGCGGTCGCGGCCGGAGGCGTGGCTGGGTCGGCGGCGGCCGACGGCTCGGCGGCAGCGGACCCCGCGGCAGGCGACTGCGGGGACTTGCTTTTGCCGCAGGCAAAAAACAGCAGCGCGACGCCTAAAAACACCATGAAGACCAAGGTTATTTTTTTCATTGTCATGCCCCTCCAAAGCCTTTTCGCTTATACCTGAGAATGCCGGCCCAGTCAAGCCGGGCTCCTGCTGGAAGGCATTTGGGGACGGTGCTTGCATTTTTGCATTTAGCATAATAGAGTCAATGCATGAGGAGAGCGAGGCTGACTTTTTCCGGGGCATTCCATCATTGTATGAACCGGGGGCATGGGCGCGAAAGGATTCTTGCCGGTGATAGAGACAAGGCGATTTTTCTGCACCTCCTGGAAGCCTCCGGGGTCGCGTCTCAACAATGAACTTTGAGGTTTAGAGAAAGCCTGATAGGGGACATTTGGGGACGGTGGCGCCTTCGGAACATTTGGCTGTAAAAAATCGTAACTGGTTCTTGGTGTGTCGTCATTCACGCATGCTGAGAAAAGGAGACACTATGAAACACAATACCCTGTTTTCAATGACACGGTTGGTGGTGCTTTTCATGCTGGTTTTCGGATCATCATCCTGGATTATGGGATGCACCGGCATCTTTTTTGCGAATAGTAAAACAGCTCTGGCAGGGAATAATGAAGACTGGATGAGCCCCTTTGGCCGCATCTGGTTTATCCCTGCCCAAGGTAAAAAGTTTGGCCGCGTCTGCTTCGGTTTCCAGGAAGGCGGAACCCAGGGTGCGATGAATGATCAGGGGCTCTTTTTTGACGGATTCGCCCTCAATCCCCTTGAGGTAAAACCGGTAGCCGGCAAAGAGGTCTATCCGGGAGATCTGGCTCAGAAGGCAATGGAAGAATGCCGGACGGTGGATGAAGTGATCGCTCTTTTCGAGCGCTATGACCGCCAGGGTCTGGTTGCAAGCCAATTTTTCGTTGCCGACAAGGAAGGAAATTCGGCCATCATCGAAGCCGAGGCCATCATCCGCAAGCAGGGCGACCAGCAGATCGTCACCAATTTTCGCCAATCCTGCGTTACTCCTGAGGCCATCACTGATTCGCGCTACCTCATTGTTCGCAAAATGATGGAAGCGAAAGACAAGGTCGACGTCGATTTGTTTCGCCGCGTCCTGGCCGCCGCCCATCAGGAAGGCAAATACCCGACACAATACACCAATATCTGTAATCTGAAAACCGGCAGCATCTACCTCTATCGTTTTCACAACTATGAACAGGTGGTCCGCATCGATTTGGGCCGGGAGTTGAGCAAAGGGCGACGTGTTGTTGAGCTGCAGTCCCTCTTCCCCGCATCCCATGCCGCTGACTTCTATAAGAAAGAGATAGAGAAGACCATGGCAGAACGGCTGTCCAAG
>SPCN01000315.1 GCA_004525465.1 Chrysiogenales bacterium
TAAAGAAGGGTTTGATGAATCAAACCCCTACATCAGGAATTGCCTTGTTTATTTTTGTCTTTTACCCTATTCCTTTGTGTTTTCTTCACCGTCCGCCGTACACCGTACACCGAGTTCTTCAAATCTCTGTTCTTGCCCTACACCGTCAACCGTATGCCGTGAACCGAGAACCGATCTTATTTATTCCACCTTTTCAGCGCCCCAGGAGCCGGTCGCGGCACCATTGCTCCAGGTGCCGTTCATGCTGGAAAGCGTTCCGGTCAACTTATAGTTTTCCCAATTGCTGTAGTTGATATTGATCTTGTTGCTGGCTGCATCCCAGGTTCCGCTATAGCCGCGGCTGTCACTGAAGGTGCCGCCCAGAATGTCGGCTCCGGTAAAAGTGATGGTAAAAGGATCAATGGCGGAGCTGTCCGAGTTGTGAAGGGAAATGTTCCAGACGGCGCGAATATCTATCAGCCGGGCAACCAGCGTTATGTTTGTGTACATGATGAAGGAACCCGTCTCCGCCACCAGGCCGTCATTGGTTAGGACCTCGACCGTGTGCAGGGAGTTCACCGGCGTATAAGCGTACTCGACCTCGGTCAATTCAGGCAAAACCTGCACGCTGCTGACCGGGGTACCATTCACGCCCGCGGCAACGGTTATCGACAGTTCATATTCAGGCAGACCGAAAAAACTGCAGCTGGCCAGCGGCAGGATCAGGATGAAAACCACAACCGCGGTTTTCAGTACGGCAATTGCAGACGTTTTTTTCATATTCATGCGCTTGATACCTCTTTTTCCAAATCTATTGTATTATATTATAAAACCGCGCCAAAACCAAATATTGCGGAGAAAAAAGTGAACAATGAAGGATGACGGAAACTTTCGCTGCATTGAATACGTCATAAGGTCAAAGGCAATGCAAGAAATGCGTCCGCAAAATGTTTAATTTTATGCGCTCTTCAGGAAAAAGCCGCGCCGGCCAGGACCGCGCCATGGATACAAAAGCGAAAAAGCAGATTATCCTGCTTTCCATCCTGCTGCACATCCTGTTCCTCTCTTTTTGGGAAAGCGCCTTCAAACTTGATATTTCCCGCCCTTTTGCCGCTCCCCCAAAGCCGCAGAATCCGCCCCTGGTATTCGACCTGCAGCAGCCGCAGCAACCCCGGGAAGTGATCGCCACCCCGGCCGACGCCCCGACCACTCCCAAGCCGCAAAAAGCCGATTTTCTCTCCGACAAGAACGCCCTGGCCCGCAACCAGGAGCCCGCCCCGGGGCTGCCCCTGAGCGACGATCCCTATTCCCGTGGCGATTTCCTCTCCCACGACCTGCCGCCGCAGCCGCCCAGCCCCGAAAAGGAAATCGCCCCGGTCAATCCCGAAGATAATCCGACCCAAGCTGAAAAAGACCGGGAAACCGTGAAAAACGACCTGGCGGCCGATGAAAATGCCGCAATAACGCGGCCGCGGGATACCGAGGTGGAAAAGGCCAAAAACAAGCTGCGCCTGGAATTGCCGGGAGTCCTGCACCAGCAACTGGATGCGCAAGCCGCGGCAGAAGGCGGACTGTCGTTCAACACCTACAATTGGGATTTCGCCCCCTACATGCTGGCGCTGAAAGAGCGCATCGGCCGCAACATATTCCCGCCCCTGGCTTTTTCCAAGCTGGGAGTGATCGACGGCGACACGCTGCTGCGCTTCAAGATCTATCCCGACGGCCGGCTGAGCGACCTGGAATTAATCGGTTACACTGGACACCGCACCTTGATGGAAACCAGCCGTTTCGCCGTCACGACATCGGCGCCATTCCCCAACCTGCCGGCGGACTTTCCCAAATCCTACCTGGAAGTCACCGCCAAATTCTCATATTTTGTTAAAAAATAAGCGAGGCACGACATGAAGCATATCTGGGATTTCCTGGCCAAAGGCGGCATCATCATGATTCCCCTGTTCCTGTGCTCGATCACCGGACTGGCCATCATCATCGAAAAGTTTATTTCGCTACGCCGCCGCAAGGTTATAATTCCCGAGGTGGTCAGCGTACTGGAAAACGTCAAGGGAGCGAACGATTTCGCACTGGCCGTTTCCATCTGCGAAAAGCACACCGGCCCTTTCGCCAACATCATCCGCATCACTCTGGAAAACCATGACCTGCCCCGCGAAGAGATCAAGGAGACGCTCCTTGACCAGGGGCGCCAGGAGGTCCACCAACTGGAAAAGGGCCTGGGGGTGCTGGAAACCATCGCCGGCGTGGCCCCGCTATTGGGACTGCTGGGCACCGTGCTCGGCATCCTGAAGGTCTTTAAGGTCATATCGATCATGGGCGTCGGCCAGGCCACGGCGCTGGCCGGCGGCATATCCGAAGCCCTGATCACCACCATCACCGGGCTTTTCATCGGCATCCCGGCGCTGGTGGCCTACAATTACTTCGCCAGCCGGGCCGAGACCCATGTGCTGGAGATCGAAAAATACTCCAACCGCCTGCTTAAAAAGATCTTCGCGTTCCAGGACGCGACGGCTGGGTGACGCCATGCAGCTGCTGACCAGGCCGCGCCGCAAAGTGATCATCAATATCACTTCGCTGATCGACGTCATATTCATGCTGCTTTTGTTTTTTATGATCTCATCGACCTTTTTGGAACAGCCGGGCATCAAGCTCGAGCTGCCGACCGCAAAAACCGCCGCCAATACCGAACCGCAGGAATATGCTCTCACCGTCGACAAAAAGGGGCAGTTGTTTCTCAACCGCCAGCCTCTGGCCATGGATGATCTCGAAGCGGAGATCCGCAAAGCCCTGCCGAAAATGAAAGACGGCGCCCTGGTGCTACGGGCTGACCAGGAAATTTCCCATGGCCTGGTCGTCCGGGTCATGGACCTGGCCAAGCGTGCCGGCGTCAAAAAGCTGATCATAGGCACCAAGCCTGAAAAATAAACTTGGGACGAACTCAGTGATTGGTGATAGGTGATAAGAAAGAACTTGGTTTACGGCGTACGGTGGACGGCGTAGGGCAAGAACAGAGATTTGAAGAACTCGGTGTACGGTGTACGGCGGACGGTGAAGAAAACACAAAGGAATAGGGTAAAAGACAAAAATAAACAAGGCAATTCCTGATGTAGGGGTTTGATTCATCAAACCCTTCTTTA